>NZ_JAPFPW010000012.1 GCF_026155325.1 Desulfobotulus pelophilus
ATCCTGATGATCACCGAAAATGGAAAGGGCGTGGGCAGCCACGGCACGGGCCGTAACATGGAAAACCGTGGGCAGGAGTTCGCCAGCCATTTTGTACATGTTGGGGATCATGAGGAGAAGCCCCTGAGATGCCGTGAAGGTGGATGTGTAGGTCCCCGCGGCAAGGGCTCCATGCACGGCACCGGCAGCACCGGCTTCAGACTGCATCTGACGGACCGTTACGGTCTGGCCGAAGATGTTTTTACGTCCGTCTGCTGCCCATGCATCGGCAATTTCACCGATGGGGGATGAGGGGGTAATGGGGTAAATAGCGGCCATGTCACTGAAGGCATAGGCCACATGGGCCGCTGCGGTGTTGCCGTCGATGGTCATCATTTTTGTAGACATCGAAAAAATTCCTTTTTTTAAATGTTGTCTGTTCTGGTGTCTGTTCCGCAGAGCTTGTAAGGAGGACGGAACATCGCAGATGGAAAACAGGCTTGTAAGCAGGGGTGGCGGGTCTGCGCCGCCCGGATACGACCTGGCGGAGGATTACTCCATAATATCGTTGCGGTCGGATCTCTTTCGTTTTACAGGCGGCTGTTTTCCTTTGCGGTGTCCGGCCTTTTCTCCCTTTGGATGCGCCTGCTGGCCAGGGGGCCACCCGGTCACACAGCAGGCGGAAGCTGCATCGGCAGAAGGGGAAGGCGGAACAGGTTTTTTTAGAGCAGAAAACCCTTTGAGATTACCATTGTTTCCCATTGTAGCCTTATGAAGCATGTTCGTAATCAGGAAACATAGTACGAAGGGGTCGAACTTGTAAAGCGTAAAGATAAAAACAGCATAGGAAGTCTGTCTGGCAGGGGAAGGGAGGCAGGGTGGAAATTTAGAGCACCCGCATGGGCCGGATGCCTGTTTCCTGAGCGGCAAAGGAGCGGAACTCTTCGGCCCGGAGGGGTTGTGAAAATAGAAACCCCTGCATCATGTCACAGTTGTGGGCGCGGAGGAAGGTAAGCTGGTCTTCCGTTTCCACGCCTTCTGCCACTACCGTAAGCCCCAGGCTGTGGGCCAGCGAGAGGATGGAGAGCACAATGGATGCGTCATCCTGATTATGGGGAATTTCCTGTATAAAGGATTTATCCACCTTGAGTACCTGTATGGGAAAGCGTTTGAGGTAACTCAAAGATGAGTAGCCGGTTCCGAAGTCGTCTATGGCAAAACGTATGCCCATATGGGCAAAACGTGAGAGAGTCCGGATGGCGGAATCCGCATCTTCCATAATCACACTCTCTGTGAGTTCCAGCTCCAGCTGTTCCGGTGGCAGGCCGGTATGGGTCAGCAACAGGGAAATTTCATCACAGAGCCCCGGCTGTTGAAACTGCACAGCGGAAAGGTTGACGGCAAGGGAAAGTCCGTGCAGGCCTTCTCGTTGCCATCGGGCAGCTTCCTTCACGGCATTTTCCAGTATCCAGCTTCCAATGGGAAGAATGAGGCCCGTTTCTTCTGCAATGGGAACAAAGATGGAGGGGGCAACCGGATCTCCACCATTCGGATGCCAGCGGAGCAGGGCTTCCGCCCCCGTTATTTTTCCGGAAACAAGATCCACTTTGGGTTGATAAACAAGGTGAAATTCATTTTTTTCAAGGGCTTTACGTAAAAGGTTTTCCATATCCATGCGTTGTATGGCAAAGGTATTCATTTCCGGAGAGAAGAGGGCAAAGCTGTTTTTACCGGTCTGCTTTCCACGATACATGGCCGTTTCCGCATTCTTGATGAGGCTTTCTTCATTCTCTCCATCATCGGGGAACAGGGCAATACCGATGGTGAGGGATGCAAAATATTCTCTGTCTTTCATGCTAAACGGTTTTTTGAGTATGTTTTTGATTCGGAGAGCCGTGGCAGCAGCGGTGCCTGAGTCCTGGATCATGGGGCTGATCACCACGAATTTATCGCCGGCAAAGCGGGCTAAAAATTCTTCCGCCTTAAGTATGGAAGCAATGCGACGCGTAATTTTCTTCAGGATATGATCTCCCGTAAGGTGGCCCAGGGAGTCGTTGACATTCTTGAAGTTGTCTATGTCCAGAAACAGAACGGCCAGCTTTTCCTTTCTCTGGCGTGCAAGAGCAATCATTTTTTCGAGTTCTTCCGTCAGCATTCTCCGGTTGGCAAGACCTGTGAGGGTATCATGGAAGGTTTGAAAGTGCAGTGCCTCCATGCTGGTTTTCAGTTCGCTGATGTCGTGAAAAACAGCCATGTAGCGTACGGTTTTTCCGGTTTCATCGGGAATGCCCGTAATGGCAAGCCACTGGGGGTAGGTTTCACCATTTTTTCTCCGATTCCAGACTTCTCCGCTCCATTCGCCATTTTTCTGAAGGGCATTCCATACATTTCTATAAAAACCCTGTGGGTGAATATCGGATTTTAAAACCATGGGATCTTTTCCCAGAACTTCTTCCGGAGCAAAACCCGTAATGGTTGAAAAGGCCGGGTTGACCCGTTCTATGATCATACTGGCATTGGTTATACAGATACCTTCTATGGTGTTTTCAAAAACCGTATCCGAAAGGAGAAGGAGCCGCTCGTAGGCTTTTTTTTCTGTAATTTCATGCCCGTAAAGGTACCATGCCTTACCGTCTGAAAGGGGGCTTGCGGTAAAAAGGAAAGTTTTGTCTGCTATGGTGGCTTCCACGGAACCCGAGCCGGCGGTTTTTGTGCAGTCCTTAATTATTTTTTCCCATTCTTCACGAATCCTCTGGCCGGGAACGAGATCCCATCCGTTCAGCTGTTCCCGTGCCGCCTTGTTCATATAGTCCAGTATGAAATTTTGGGTTATTCTCAGAACAGGGTTGGGGTTTTCATCCGGAAAGCGGGCAAGGGCTCTGGCTTTTTCCTCGGATTCCCTCCGCTGTTGAACTTCTTTTTTCAGAGTGCTGTGTCCGGTTTGAATATACTCCATGAAATGGTTGAAACATCTGGCAAGAACGCCGGATTCTCCATCGGAAAGAACGGGAGCACGCAGGGAAAAATCTCCTTTTTCGGCTTCACGCATGATGGCGACAAGGCTTTCAATGGGTTTTGTGATGGATCGTCCCAGCCATGCCGTAAGGGGTATGAGGACAATGAGGCAGAGCAGTAGAGAGGCAAAGAGGGTTTTGCTGAGGTTGTGAATGGGTGCGTAGAATTCATCCGTATAGGCTGTTGCGGCAATGACAAGGCCCAGTTCCGGTACGTGGGCGGAAAGTATCACTTTGTTTCTGGGTTTGTTTTCCTGGGGGTTCTGCCAGGTGTAGCGGTGAACGACACGGTCTGCCTGCAGAATTTTACGGATAATGGGCCTGCCTTCGGTATCCAGCCATTTTTCAATGTTCTGTGGTTCAAAGTGGGGGTGAATGAGAAGCTCGCCGCTTTTGTCCATCAGAAAGGCGTACCCGCTTTTTCCAAACCGGAGGTTGTTAATGGCTTCCCTCAGGTCGTCGATTCTCAGAAGGTCCCGGAATTCATCCCTGTAGGAGGAAGCGGAAACAATCCAGTCCCAGGGCTCAAAGTATCCCATATACAGGGCTTTGGGTCTGAAATTCTGTTCCCCCGGGTTTTTCCAGTCGTATTCAACATAGCCATCCTTTGTCCGTTTCTGTTGAGTGACGAAATCAAAATGAGACATATCCTGGCCCTCCAGGTTTCTGTCCATATGGTGCTGCAGAACGCCCTCCTGATTGAGAACATAAATATATCCTGTGTGTCCGATGACCTGCCTGCGGAAAAAAGCGGATGCCTGTATTCTGGCCTGATTTTCAGACAGAGTGCCTGTTTCTGTCTGTCGGTGCAGTTCTTGTAAAATCTGCAGATTGGTTTCGACAACGGTTCTGAGGTGGTTACGTATGGCCACGTTTCCTGCCGTATGGATGAGGCTGTGGATGGTTCCTGTGGTTTTGTCAAAAGTACTTTGTATGTGTCGTTCAATGGTGAGGCGCAGAAGGGTGTGGGCACCTATGCCGGTAAAGGTCATGGCCATGATGAAAAGGGTCAGATAGCTGACCAGCATACGATTCCGGATGGGCATGTTCAGAAATTTCTGCATCAGGGCCATGGAAGAATCCACCTGACAGGACGTTTGGGAAGAAATCAGTCTGGTTTTTACCGTATACGCACATGGAAAGGAGACGTGTGGTTCCCTCTCTTCCGACAACGGAAAGGGGGTCGGGTACGGGCGGGACATATTGTAACGATAAGGTCAGAGTATAGAAGAATCGTTGTCTTTTGTCAATTTACAAAACAGAGATGTATTTCATGAATGAAAGACAGGGCAGGGCAAGCAAATTCTGTTTTTTCCCCGGAACCCTTCCCACCCTTGCGCCTGCAGGGCTTCCGGTGGTAATCATAGCAGGTTTATGTTTCCTCTTTCTTTTTGAAGACTTTTTCCATGCGCTTAGTTTACCTTGCCAAGATGTCTTATTGTCACAGAAAAGCGCACTATGCGTGATCCGTAAGGAGGTTTCATCCTGATGCATACAGAAAAAACATGGGTGCTGGGTGTGGATGTGGGTTCGGTAACCATCGGTATGGCTCTTGTGGCATCCGATGGCAGTATCGGTCGCACGGCCTGTCGTTTTCATCATGGTGATATCATCGCAACGCTGGAGATTCTTTTTCAAGATTTTGAAGGTGAGAATCCTGCAGCCCTCGTTACAACGGGCAGGGCTCGCGGGTATTTTGAAAGTCAGGGGCATTATGATGAAAGGGTGGCCCTGATCGCAGCCCTCAGGAAAAGGCAGCCTTCCGCCCGGGCAGCCCTTGTGGTGGGCGGGGAGAAGTTCGGGCTGATCCGTTTTGATGCCAATGGAGCTTATCAGAGTTACAGGGGGAACACTTCCTGTGCTGCAGGCACGGGTAGTTTTCTTGATCAGCAGGCTGGCCGTCTGGGTTTTTCCGGTGCCGCAGAACTGGCAGAGATGGCCGACTCCCATAGAGGAGAACCTCCTAAAATTGCTTCCCGCTGTGCTGTTTTCGCCAAAACAGACCTGATTCATGCCCAGCAGGAAGGGTATTCACAGGCCGCTATCTGTGATGGGCTCTGCGAAGGTCTGGCCCGGAATGTGGTGGATACGGTTCTTTCCGATGCCGCATGGCAGGGGCCGGTGGTCATGGTGGGGGGGGTAGCCCTTAACGGTGCGGTACGCCGCCATATGGAAAAGCTCGCTGGTGAATCGTTTATTGTGGATCCCCTTTCCCATCTTTTCGGTGCTGTGGGTACGGCCCTGCATTACCACAGGGAACATCCCGATTTGGTGCGGCGGTGTGTCTGGCCCGTTGCCATCCATGCCCGCAAGGAAACCTCCATCGCCACTGCCTGTTATCCTCCTCTGACCCTTGAGATGTCTGTCTGGCCCGAATTTGCTGGCCTTGCCACCAGTATTTTTCGGCCAGAGCACGGTGAGGGACCGGATGTGGAAGTGGACCTTTACCAGCTCCCCGAGGTTTTTGGTGGCAGCCCTCATATTCTGGGAGTAGACATCGGTTCCACCAGTACCAAAGCCGTTCTGGTTTCCCCAAAAGGAGGGGTGGCGGCGGGCTTCTATACCCGGACTCAGGGACGGCCCGTGGCGGCTATCTGTTCCATTCTGGAAGCTCTGGACGGGATGCAGCGGTCCTCTGGTATCACGGTGCCTTTGGCGGGCTGCGCCACTACAGGTTCCGGCAGGAAGTTTGTGGGGGGTATTCTGGGGGCGGATCTCATACTGGATGAAATCACAGCCCATGCAAAGGCCGCCAGTATGCTGAATCCGAAGGTGGATACCATCATTGAGATCGGTGGGCAGGATGCCAAGTTCACCACCCTGAAGGATGGTCGGGTTACCAGTTCCATCATGAACAATGTCTGTGCTGCTGGAACGGGCAGTTTTATTGAGGAGCAGGCCCAGAAGCTGGGGGTTGCCATTTCCGATTATGCCCGTCTCACCGAAGGCGTGGCCGCTCCCCTTTCCAGTGATCGCTGTACGGTGTTCATGGAAAGGGATCTGAATCATTATCTGGCGGAAGGCTTTTCCGTGGAGGAGGTGCTGGCCAGTGCCCTGCATTCCGTCCGGGAAAATTACCTTCTCAAGGTGGCTACGGAAAGCCGGATTGGCGATGTGATTTTTTTTCAGGGAGCCACGGCTAAAAACCGGTCCCTTGTGGCAGCCTTTGAACAGCGTTTGCAAAAACCCATTCTGGTGTCCCGTTACTGCCATCTGACAGGTGCTCTGGGAGCTGCCCTTGCTCTTGGTGAAGCCCTGCCAGAAGCCACCGCTTTCAGGGGTGTGGAGATATATAAGCATCCCATCCCCATTGAGACGGAGGTGTGCACCCTGTGCACCAACCACTGCAAACTCACTGTTGCACAGGTAGCCGGGGCAAAGGTGGCCTATGGTTTTCTCTGCGGCAGGGATTACGAAACAGAAAACTATGTGAATCGCAACCGTGCGGGTTTTTCCCTGAGCAAGGTGAGAAAAAAGGCGCTGGCCATGGCAGACATGGTGCCGCCGGAAGAAGGGGAACTGACCATTGGTCTGCCTGCTGCCCTGCATCTGTATGAGGATCAGGGTTTCTGGAAGGTCTTTTTTGAACGGCTGGGCTTTGCCGTACGGAGCAGTGATACCTATGCGGAAGGAGTTCGAAGTGGCAAGGTGCTGGCCGGAGCAGAGTTCTGCGCTCCCATGAGTGCCATGCACGGTCATGTGGCCTGGCTTTTGGAAAGAACGGACTATGTTTTCCTCCCCTTTTATTTTGAGGAGCGCCGGTCGGACAAAACGGCACGTCGTCAGTATTGCTATTATACGCAGTTTGTTCCCTCTCTGGCGTCCTTTATGGACAGCGCGCGGGTTCTGCGGCCCACGGTCCGGTATCTGTATCCGGATCTGCATACCAAAATGGAACTTTACCGCATGCTGCGCCGTATCAGTGGCCGGGACATTGGTTTTCTGGAGGTGTCCAGAGCATGGGATGCGGCCACCCGCTATAAAGAGGAGTCCGGAAAACGATTGCAGGAAGTGGGGAAAAAGGCAAAAGATGGCGGGGATATCCGCGTGCTGTTGCTGGGCCGTCCTTACAATGTGCTGCCTTCCTGGGCCAACAAGGGTATCCCGGAAATTTTTGAATCCCTTGGGGTGCGTCCCTTTTTTCAGGACATGCTGCCGGATCCTGATAAAAAGGATACTTCCCTGCAGCCTCTGCTGGATACGGTTCACTGGCGTTATGCGGCCCGCATTCTTGCCGCTGTGGAGGAAACGGCAAAAATACCAGGGTTGTACCCGGTGTTTGTGACGGCCTTTAAATGTGCACCGGACAGCTTCATTCTGGACTATGCCAAGGCCATTCTGGAAGCCTGGGATAAGCCCTATCTGGTGCTGGAGCTGGATGAGCACGATTCCAGTGTGGGGTATGAAACCCGTATTGAGGCAGCCATCCGTGCCTTCAGGAATCACAACGAAGGGCAGCAGCCTGCCGCACCTGCCGTACTGAAAGGGGTGAACCCGGAGATGGCTGCAAGCCTAGAGGGGAAAACCCTGGTGCTGCCCAACTGGGATCCCATTACATGCCGCCTGCTGGCTGCCAATCTCCGCAGGGAAGGACTGCGGGTCATTGTTATGGAGGAAAGCGAAGCGGCCATCCGTCGCAGTCTGCGGTTTAATACGGGGCAGTGTATTCCGGTCAATGCCATAGCGGAAGAATATGTGGAAACCATCGACCGGTACGATCTGGATCCGGAAAAGACAGTCCTGTGGATGATGAAGTCGGACATTGCCTGCAACATCAAGCTTTATCCCCATCATATTAAAACCCTCCTTGCCCGTTATGGGGAAAAATATGGCAGGGCAGGTCTTTATGTGGGCGATCTTTCCTTTATTGAAATTTCCATGCGCTCGGCCTTCAATACCTATATTGCCTATCTGTTTGGCGGGCTTCTGCGCAGGGTTGCCTGCAGAATCCGGCCCAGGGAAAAACTTGTGGGCATGACGGATGCGGTGCTGGAAAAAGCCATCACCGTTATGGAGGCTGCCTTTATGGGTGAAAAGGGGAAGGAAGATGCGGCAAGGGAAGTGGCGGCCATGTTTTCCTCCATTCCTCAGGAGGACGGGGCAAGGGTCAAGGTGGCTGTGTTCGGGGATATTTATGTCCGGGACAATGATGTGATGAACCAGAATCTTGTCCGTTTCATCGAGTCCCACGGCGGTGAGGTGATTCCCATGCCCTACAGTGATTATGCACGTATGACCGCTGAGGTATATTTTAAAAAATGGTTCAATGAAGGAAAATACCGGAATCTGATTTCCTACCGGCCCCTGCTGGCAGCCCTGTCCCGTCTGGAGTGGCGGTATTACCGCCATTTTGAACCCCTGATCGGAGAACCGAGACCGGAATATGATGTGCCGCCCGGGGACATCCTGAAGGAGTACGGGGTTTCCATTGAAAATACAGGCGAATCTCTGGATAACCTGCTGAAGGTGTTCTACCTGCACAGGCACCATCCGGATCTGGGGCTTTTTGTACAGGTGAGCCCTGCCTTCTGCTGTGCATCTCTGGTTACGGAGGCCATGGCCGGACGCATAGAAGAAAAAACCGGTATTCCCGTGGTGTCCATTACCTATGATGGCACGGGTGGTTTCCGGAATCAGGATCTGGTTCCTTACCTTACCTTCCCGAGGGTGAAAAAAGGGGAGGAATCCTGCCTGTCAAAGGGAGGGTTTCCCTTTCTCTGTGCCCTGTAACCACTCCAGCAGGGCTGGCTCTTCCATGGGACGGGCAAAGAGCCAGCCCTGGCCTTCATCACAGCCAAGGGAGAAGAGAGCCTGACGCTGGGCTTCGGTTTCCACGCCTTCGGCGGTGATGCTCATGCCGAGGCTGTGACCCAGGCCTATCACCATGCGGGCTATGCTGTCATCTTCCAGGATTTCATGCACAAAACTGCGGTCAATTTTCAGACGCTGGGTATGGAGGTGGCGCAGAACGCTCAGGGAGGAGAACCCTGTGCCGAAATCGTCTATGGCCACCTTCACTCCCATGCTCCGGATGGCATCCAGCAGGGTGCGGATTCGCATAAGATCTTCTGCTGCCATGGATTCGGTAATTTCCAGCTCCACCTGTTCGGCGGGTACGCCCGCATCCTCAATGGCACTCTGCAGTATGGGTATGAAGTCCTGTTCCCTGAGCTGTGCCTGAGATATATTGATGGCCATGATAAGGTCTGTGAAACCTGCATCCATCAGGCGGTAAAGCTGCTGGCAGGCTGTACGCAGCACAAAGGTTCCCAGTGCTATCATGAGGCCGGACTGTTCGGCCAGCGGAATGAAGCGGTCCGGCGGCACAAAGCTGCCATCGGGCATTCGCCAGCGGAGCAGGGCTTCCATACCGCTGGCGAGGCCGGTTTGCAGACTGATTTTCGGTTGATAGACAAGAAAAAGGAGCTGGGTATTGAAAGCTTCCCTGAGGCTGATGAGAAGACGCATGCGCTCCCGTACGTCTTGGCCCATGGATTCGGAAAAGTACAGGGCCGTTCCCTTCTGGCGCAGTTTGGCCTGCTTGAGGGCCACATGGGCATCCTTGAGCAGACGGGATCCGGGGCCGGTATCCTGGGTCAGCCGTACCAGTCCCATGGTGGCGGATATACGGACATGCTGGCCCATAACCTCAAAGTTGCCGGTAAAAAGATCCTGCAGTTTTTCCGGACTGATTTCCCGTGAAGGCCCCAACAGGGCGAAGAGATCGCTGCCCAGCCGGGCAATGAGGCTTCCCTGCATACCGTTTTCCAGCCTCCGGGCAATGGCATGGAGCACCGCATCGCCCATTTCATGGCCAAGGGTGTCATTGATAGCGGAAAAATCATCAATATCCAGAAGTGCCAGCGTAGTTCTTTTTCTTTCCAGTTCTGGTTGTTCAAGAACTTCCAGAAGGCGGTTCAGGTTGGGGATGCGGAGCATGGGGTCCAGATAAGCCTGATCCACCAGTCTCTCATAGAGCATGACATTGTCAAAGCCCACAGCCATACTGGAGCAGAAAACCTCCAGAAGATCCATTTCTGTGGATTCAAGCGTACGCCGAACTTCCACAAACGCCGCCAGTCCCCGTCCTTTTTCCGTAGCAAAATATAAAAGCAGGTCGTGTTCAAAAATGTTTTTTCGTTCCCTGAGGCAATGTTCCAGAGCTTTCTGGACATGGGGCATATTCAGAGTTTCAAGGGGCTGATGCATCAGATGACGAAAGTTACCGGCTGCGGCAATGATGCGGGCGGGTTCTTTGTTTTCCCCCGCACCCTCCTGAGCACAGATCAGCCCTTCCGGTTCCATTTGCAGAAGGGCGCAGAGCTGGGCCACCACGCCTTCGGCAAAAAGCTGCATCCCATTCAGCTTGTTCAGCTCCGTGCTGGCCCTGACCACCATTTCAAGGCCACGCCGCATATCCTCATGGCTGCGCATCTGTGTATAGGCCCTCACCGCAGTGGTGAGGCTGGTGAAAAGGCGTACACGGGTGAGTTCGGATTTGGTTTTGTAGTCGTTGATATCATAACTGCGTATGGTTTCCAGTTCGGGCGCATAGCCGGGCTGGCCGGTACGGAGGATAATCCGCAGGGCTTTCCGGCCGATCTTTTCGCGGACATGATGGACGACCCTGAGTCCTGCATCATCGGATTCCATGACCACATCCAGCAGGATGACAGCAAGGTTGGGGCTGGCTTCCACCATGCGACAGGCTTCTTCTCCGGAATGGGCATGGAGAAGCTGCAGGGGCCGGTTTTCAATCTGAAGATCCCGGAGGGCCAGTTCCGTAGCCCGATGAACATCCCCGTCATCATCCACCACAAGAATCTGCCAGGGCGGACCGGTGTCCGTGGCCTCCCTGTGGGAAGGGTGGGAGTCCGTATCTTCTTCTATGAAGATAAGTTCATCGGAGGGTAAGAGCCTTGGCTGATCATTCATGGTGACCTCGTGTGTCCGCTGTGATGGATCCGGAGCCCTGGTTTTCTTGCTGGGGATGGCCTGGAGCGTGGAGGGGCAGATCCATAATGAGGGTACTGCCCCTTCCCGGCGTGCTTTCCATGCGCACACTGCCGCCGAGAAGCTCACTCACCAGAGAATAAACGATATGCAGGCCCAGGCCGGAGCCGCCTTTTCCCAGCCGGGTTGTAAAAAAAGGATCGAAAATACGCGTAAGATTTTCCGGCTGGATACCGCAGCCGTTGTCTGTGACCCTGATGCGTACGTTGTCACTGTCAATGGCCCGTCCTTCAATGCGGACACGACCTTCTGCCCCTCCTTCAAAAGCATGGATAACGGCATTATTGACGATATTCATCAATACCTGAGTAAGGGGGCCGGGATAGCTGTCCATGTAAATGCCCGGGTCAGCATCATCTTTGAGCTCCACCCTGTTGCGTTTCAGGGTGGGGCTGAGGGTGAGACGCAGCTCATGCAACACTTCGCCCAGTTCAAAGGTTCTGCGCTGGTAGCTGGACTGATCCACGGCTACCTGCTTGAAGCCTGCAATCAGCTCCGCCGCCCTGAAAAGATTTCGTTCAATGATTTCTCCTGCTTCCTGCCACCGGTTGATGAAATGTTCCAGAACGGAGCGTTTCAGTCCTTCGGCACAGGCGGTCTGAAACTGCCGGGTCAGGTCTTTCAGGGTGCTGGCTACCATAACGGCATTGCCGATGGGAGTATTGAGTTCATGGGCAACCCCGGCTACAAGGGATCCCAGACCCGCGAGCTTTTCAGAACGGACCAGTTCGGTCTGGGTAAGTCGAAGGTTTTCCAGTGCTGTCCGGAGTGCCATGGTTCTTTCTTCAACCCGGCTTTCCAGGCTGGTATTGAGGCTTTCCAGTGCCTGCTGCGCTTTGCGCTGTTCGGTTACATCATAGAAGCTGATCATGAGGTCCTCACCCACCATGGCTCCACCCACCAGAAGGTTGCGGCTTTCTTTGTTCCTGCAGCAGATGGTAAGTTCTGTTGGACGAAGCTCTTCGCCGGTTGTGGCAAGATGATCCATTCCTTTATGCCATAGTGCCATGGCTTTTTTCCGGTAGTCCGGGTCCGGATAGGCTTTTTCCCACCAGTCTCTGATGTGGGGAATATCTTCCAGAGTATAACCCAAGAGCTGGGTCCATCTGCGGTTAATTGCCGTAATCCGGCCATCGGTGGCCAGAAGACAGAGGGGGACGGGGGCCAGTTCAAACAGCTCCCGGAATCGCATTTCACTTTGCAGCAGAGCCCGGTTGGCCTTTTGGGCCAGGGTGACATCCCGGAGCACACCCACAAAACGTCTGCGCTTTTCGGAGCCGGACAGGGGCATGTCTTTAGCCGGGTTGAGCGTGACTTCTGCTATAAAAAGTGTTCCGTCGGAGCGTTGATGCCGCCACAGGAACTGGCGGGCTTCTCCGGCCATGGCCGCCGCCATGAGCTGGTCCGCTTCCAGCAGAGAAGGACTGCCATCTTCCTGAAGATCCGGGGAAAGTCTGCCCGGATGGATGCCGATGATTTCGTCACGGCTCAGGCCGAAAAGGCGAAGGGTTGCGGGATTGCATTCAATGATGCGGTCGTCTTCCACCAGCACCATGGCATCGTTGGCCCTTTCCACCATTTCCCGGAAAACAAGAAGTTCCGTTTCCACTTCGCGCTGGCGGGTGATGTCCATGTAGCTTTTGATGAGAAGAACCTGATTTTCCAGGCGGATCATGCGGCCGGAGACAATGACAACCCTCTGGCTGCCATCATAGGAGAGCAGGTATGCCTCCGTGTTGTGGATCTCTCCGGATAGTGTTGTCTGGTGCAGAAACCGGTTGTAGGCATCTTCGTCTTTCCAGAAGTGAAAGGCAGGAGCACACAGATCCTGTACGCTGTCTGCCGGATAACCGAAAAGTTTGTGCCAGGTATGGTTCCAGAGGGTTCTGGCGGGTTTTCCCCTGTCGTCCAGTATGGTGCAGGACATGGGAATGGGTGCGTGGAGAAAAAGGGTATGCATTTCCTGGAGGCTGCCGGATGGAGAGTTGGCATGGTTCGGGCTGGATAAAACGGAATCCGGAACTGTCATGGGGGCATGACCTCCTTCGGATGACTATGAAAGGGGGTGTGTTGTAGAAAGCTGTTTGAATCTAGGCTATTTGTCCTGCCTTGTAAACAGGGTGCCGGTTATGGAGCGCTTGGCAGGATGAACTTTCCGTTGAATTTCATGGATACAAGTGCACACTGTGTGAGCTTTGGAAAGGCCATGGGCCTTTCCGGCAAAAAGGATGGCATATCGGATTTGACGGAGGAGAAAGGGGCGGAACCGTGGAGGATGGGGTGGAGCAATCAGAGGATATGGCAGCCTATCTGGAAGCCCTGAAGCAGTATGGTCCCATCAGGGAAAGGGTGGTGGTGCACAAAAAAATGCCGGGGCATACGGCCACTTTTGGGCAGGCGGACCCTCCGCTTGCCCCTCCCCTTCGCCGTATGCTGGATGCCATGGGTGTCGGGGAGCTGTATGCCCATCAGGCAGAGGCCATAGGCCGCATCCGTCAGGGATTGCATACGGTGGTGGCCACACCCACAGCCAGCGGCAAAAGTCTCACCTATACCATTCCCGTACTGGAGCGGTTTCTTGCCAACCCCAACGCCAGAGCTCTTTACCTGTTTCCCTTGAAAGCGCTGGCAAGGGATCAGAAAGAAACGCTGGAAGCCATCATCCCTCACATGGAGGTTCTCAACCCTCCCACGGTTGCCGTTTATGACGGTGATACCTCTTCCCACGAAAGGTTGAAGATACGCCGGCGTCCTCCTGCCGTTCTGATTACCAATCCGGAAATGCTGCATTTGGCCCTCCTTCCTTTTCATGATAAGTGGGCTTCTTTTTTTTCTTCCCTTGAAACCGTTGTCATTGATGAGGTCCATACTCTGCGGGGGGTAATGGGTTCCCATATGGCATGGGTGCTCCGGAGACTGCTGCGCATCTGCCGGTATTATGGTGGTACTCCCACCTTTGTTTTCTGTTCTGCCACCATAGACAGTCCGGAGGATCTGGCCGGGAGGCTCACGGGGCTTTCCGTGGCCTGTGTTTCGGGTTCGGGTGCGGCAGCACCGCCCAAACATTTTCTTATGCTGGATGGCATGGATGCAGGCAGCCGCATGGTGCTGGATCTGATCCATGCGGCCCTGCACAGGGGGTTCCGAACCCTGATCTACTGTCAGAGTCGGAAAATGACAGAGTTGATTGCACTCTGGGCCAACGGGCTTTCCGGTGCATTCAGGGGAAAAATTGCCGCTTACCGGGCAGGCTTTCTGCCTGAGGACAGGCGGAAGATAGAAAAGAAGATGGGTTCAGGTGAACTTCTTGCCGTGGTTTCCACTTCTGCTCTGGAGATGGGTATTGATATTGGAGCGCTGGATCTCTGCATCCTTGTGGGCTACCCCGGCACGGTAATGGCAACATGGCAGCGTGCCGGAAGGGTGGGGCGGAGGGACAGAGAGTCGGCCGTGCTGCTCATTGGCGGGGAAGATGCGCTGGACCGTTTCATGCTGCGTCATCCCGATGTTTTTTTTTCCATGCCGCCGGAAAAGGCCATTGTGCATCCGGCCAATCCGGTGATTGCGGCCCGGCATCTTGCCTGTGCTGCTGCGGAGTTGCCCTTACGCTGTGATGATCCCATGGTTATGGAATTTCAGGGTATGATGGGCCGTGTTCTCAGGGAAGGCGGCCTTTTTGAAAGCAGGGAGGGTTCTCATTTTCTTTCTTCCCTGAAATATCCCCATCGGGGTGTGAACCTCCGGGGCGGGGGGAGGCCCATGATGATAGTGGAGAAGGAAAGTGGCCGGAGCATAGGAGAAAGTGATCTTTTCCGGGCCATGCGGGAGACCCACCCCGGAGCGGTGTACCTTCATAACGGAGAACACTTCCTTGTGGAAGATCTCGATGTGGACAGAGCAAGGGTCACGGTGCGCAGGGAGAAGGTTCCGTATTTTACCCGGCCCAGAGGTTTCAAGGAAACCCGGATTCTTGAAATCATGGACACAAAAAGGGTGGCGGGTACCCGGGTTGGCCTGTGCCGTCTGGAAGTAAGGGATCAGATAACAGGCTATGAGAAACGACACAGTAAGGGCCAGCGTTTTCTGGGTGTCACTCCCCTGAATCTGCCTCCCCAGCATTTTGAGACCGAAGGTATCTGGATAGAAATTCCCGAAAGAGTGGAGCCGTATCTTGCGGAAAGGCAGATGCACTTTATGGGGGGTATCCATGCCATGGAGCATGCTGCCATCGGTATACTGCCTCTGGTGGTGATGTGTGACCGCAATGATCTTGGTGGCATTTCCCAGCCCTTTCATCCTCAGGTGCAGAGGGGATGTATTTTTATTTATGACGGTGTGGCGGGGGGGATAGGTCTGTGCCGGGAAGCCTTTGAAAAGGCAGAACATCTTCTTGTCCGTACCCGGGATCTTGTGGCGAACTGTCCCTGTGAAAGCGGTTGCCCCGCCTGTGTGCACTCTCCCAAATGCGGTTCAGGTAACCGACCCATAGATAAGGCGGCCGCCATTTGTCTTCTGGAAGGGCTGCTCATGCCATCCGGTGAGCCCCTGCCGGATCTTCCGTCCGTGGCCTTTCCTCCGGAGATTCGGGAGCCTGGCCCTGTGTCGGGAAAACGATACCTTGTACTGGATCTTGAAACCCGCAGATCCGCAGCAGAGGTGGGAGGCTGGCACAGAGCCGACCGCATGGAGGTAAGCTGTGTGGTGGTTTATGATTCAGCCCTCGATGACTGCATCACCTTCCTTGCCGAAGATATGGATGAGCTGATTGTTCTTCTGAAGCAGGCAGACCTTGTGGTGGGTTTCAATATTCTGCGTTTTGATTACCGGGTTCTTTCCGGATACACGAATTTCGATTTTTCTTCCCTGCCCACCCTTGATCTTCTGGTAAAGGTGCATGAACGACTGGGATATCGTTTATCTCTGGACCATCTGGGCAGGGAAACGCTGGGGGCTCAGAAAAGTGCCGATGGTCTCCTTGCCCTTCAGTGGTGGAAGGAGGGTAAACTTCTAGAAATTATTGACTATTGCCGTCAGGATGTTGTGCTGACCCGGGACCTTTATCTTCATGGCCTTGAAAAGGGATATGTGCTTTTCCGCAATAAGGCGGAGCAGGTGGTGCGCCTGCCGGCATGGTAAACAAGGGCAATCTTTTTCTTTTTTTGCTTTTTCCCCTTTCTTGACAAGACTTTTTTGGGCCTTATCTTCTTGCCAACCTCACCGGGATACGGTGAAAGTACATAGCAAAGGCATCAAAAGGAACTTAATTTTAAAGGCTTATCCCATATGTGGCTGTACCGTCAGGCCTTGGATGATAGTGCAAAGGCGGTAAAGAACAGTCTGTTCATGGAATGGTGGCCGCAGACTCTGGAAGTCAGGGTCCGGCAGTAAAGGAGAGAGGGCATGCAGAACAAGAGATCATGCCCTTTTTAATGGAAATTCCAGATGTCCTAAGGTGAATGGGATCTGCGTCAGGAGATGAGGATTGAAACAGGCAGATATGGATAACAGGACGGAAGTGAGACCTGAAGAGGAACGTGAAGGAGTAAAGGACGCACCTTTTTCCGGTGAATCCCTTTCTCCGCAGGAGGATGAGCAGAACCCTCCTGTGCCCGGAACGGAAGACAGGCCGGAAGCTCCTGCGGGAGAAGAAAAGCCTGCAGAGGAGAGGGAAGCCAGTCTTGCTGAAAAACTGAAGAGCAGTGAAGTTGCCCTGAAGACGGCGGAAGACCGTTATCTGAGAACCGTTGCGGAACTGGACAACTTTAAGAAAAGAACGGCCCGCGAGACGGAAGAGTTCCGTAAATATGCCAATGTCTCTCTGGTGCAGAAACTGCTGCCCGCTCTGGACAATCTGGAGAGGGCCATGGATTCCGCAGGAAAGGATGAAGCCATTTCTGCCATAGTGGCAGGGCTTCGTATCACCCTTGCGGATATTCTGAAGGTCTTTTCCGAATTCCATGTCAAATGTGTGGAAGCGGAGGGCAAAAAGTTTGACCCCGTCTACCACATGGCCGTTGCCCATGAGGAAACGGATGCGGCGGATCCGGATACGGTTATCCGGATTTTTCAAAAGGGATATATGATGCACGACAGACTGATACGCCCGGCCATGGTATCCGTAGCCAAAGCCATGGCGGCTCCTGCGGAAAATCAATCCGGCGGGGCAGGGGAGAGTAATCAGGCACCTGATCAGTCCGTGGATGCTGACAGACGATAAGTTAAAAGGAGAACATAGATATGGGTAAGATTATTGGTATCGACCTTGGAACCACCAACTCCTGTGTGGCCATCATGGAGGCAGGAGAACCAAAAGTTATTGCCAACACGGAGGGTGGTCGTACCACTCCTTCCATTGTGGCCGTTACGAGCTCCGGAGAACGTCTGGTAGGGCAGCCTGCCAAGCGTCAGGCCATCACCAACCCGGAAAATACCATTTTCGGTGTAAAAAGACTGATTGGCCGTAAATTCAATTCTCCTGCCGTGCAGAAGGACAAAGGTGTTCTTCCTTTTCACATTGAAAGTGCGGATAACGGAGATGTGGGTGTAAAAATTCAGGATAAGAAGGTCAGCCCTGCTGAGGTCTCCTCCT
Organism: Desulfobotulus pelophilus; assembly: GCF_026155325.1. Taxonomy (NCBI): domain Bacteria; kingdom Pseudomonadati; phylum Thermodesulfobacteriota; class Desulfobacteria; order Desulfobacterales; family Desulfobacteraceae; genus Desulfobotulus; species Desulfobotulus pelophilus. Next base: position 17,596 of record NZ_JAPFPW010000012.1, read on the forward strand.
ATATCCTTGCTTATATTAAAAAGGTAGCCGAAGAATATCTTGGTGAGCCCGTAACGGACGCCGTTATTACGGTTCCGGCCTATTTTGATGACAGCCAGCGTCAGGCCACAAAAGATGCGGGTACCATTGCCGGTCTCAATGTGAAACGTATTATCAATGAGCCTACGGCAGCTTCTCTGGCTTATGGTCTGGATAAAAAATCCGATGAAAAAATTGCGGTTTTTGACCTTGGCGGCGGTACCTTTGATATCTCTGTGCTGGAAATAGGAGATGGTGTTTTTGAAGTGAAGGCCACCAACGGGGATACCCACCTTGGGGGTGAGGACTTTGATAACCGCATCATCGATTTTCTGGCAGACAGCTTCCGTAAGGAGCAGGGCATTGATCTCAGAAAAGACAAAATGGCTCTGCAGCGTCTGAAAGAAGCAGCGGAAAAGGCCAAGATCGAGCTTTCCTCCTCCATGGAAACGGAAGTGAACCTGCCTTTCATTACGGCCGACGCATCCGGGCCTAAGCATCTTCAGGTCAAGCTGTCCCGGTCCAAGCTGGAATCTCTTGTGGCAGACCTTCTGGATAAACTGGAGTTTCCCTGTGTACAGGCCCTGAAAGATGCGGGAATCAGTGCTTCCAATATTAACGAAGTGGTTCTGGTGGGCGGTATGACCCGTATGCCTGCGGTGCAGGAGCGGGTGAAAAAGATTTTCGGCAAAGAGCCCCACAGGGGCGTGAACCCGGATGAGGTTGTGGCCATAGGCGCTGCCATTCAGGCCGGTGTACTGCAAGGGGATGTGAAAGACGTTCTGCTGCTGGATGTAACGCCCCTTTCTCTGGGTATCGAAACCCTGGGCGGTGTTATGACAAAGCTGATTGAACGTAATACCACCATTCCCACCAAGAAAAGTCAGGTGTTTTCCACTGCCGCCGACAATCAGCCTGCCGTATCCATCCATGTGCTGCAGGGTGAAAGGGAGATGGCGCGGGATAACAAGACCCTCGGTAACTTCGAACTCAGGGATATACCGCCTGCACCAAGGGGCGTTCCCCAGATTGAGGTGGGTTTTGACATTGACGCCAACGGCATTGTGCACGTGTCTGCCAAGGATCTGGGTACGGGTAAGGAACAGTCTATCCAGATTACTTCTTCCAGCGGTCTTTCCACGGATGACATTGATCGCCTTGTGAAGGAAGCGGAAATGCATGCCGATGACGATAAGCGTAAGCGGGAACTGGTGGAAGCCAGAAATACGGCAGACAGCATGGTCTACCAGACGGAAAAATCTCTGAAGGAAATGGGCGACAAGGTGGATGCGGATACCCGTTCTTCCATTGAAACCGCCGTGGAAGACCTGAAAAAGGTCATGGATGGTGAAGATCTGGAAGCCATCAAAGCCAAAACCGAAACCCTGACTCAGGCTTCCCACAAGCTGGCAGAAGTCATGTATCAGCAGCAGGCGGCTGGTGCGGCGGCGGATGCGGCAGGAGCGGGCGGTGCGCAGGATGCTTCCCGTCCTCAGGATGATGATGTGGTGGATGCGGACTTTGAAGAAGTAAAAAGTGATAAAAAAGACTGAAAAGACAGCTGATAATCATCCATCAGCCTGAATAGGGGGCTGGCCCGTGGTGCCGACATGGCAATGAGGGGCCAGCCCTTTTATTTTTTTCTGACACAGATGCCGGTTTGGGCTGGCCGCTTGCCTGCCGAAGCCAGTGCATGGTTTTTTTGCCATGGCCTGTCCTTTGAATGGCGGGTGGTTTTTTTGTCCATTTTGCCCCTCGGTCCCTATAGGGAGAAGGGTCTGCCCGGCACACAGGTCTGGCTGCAGGCCCGGATTTTCACAGGCGAAATGCGGGGCATGAAGACCGGGTATTGTAAAAAATGAGCTGGTCATGGATTTATGTGCAAGGATTTCAGGATTCTGTAACCGCATGCCTGATTTGTTGAATAGTTACGGTTGATCTTCAAAAGGCTGCGGATTATCCTGCCCCATTACCCGAATGGGCAACGTCAGTACTTTACGGAAGGAAAAGAGAAACGATCATGCAGTTAATCACGGAGATTCTCGCTCAGAACGCCCGGAATTTTCCGGACAGTATCGCCCTCGTGGAACGGGTTCCGGAGACGGAAACCCGCAGCTCCATCACATGGAGTGTTTTTCACCAGGAAAGTCTTCGCCTTTCCAGAGCCCTCCGCATGCGGGGTTATTCCAGAGGGGAGAAGGTTGTACACCTTATGACCAATTGCCTGGAATGGCTGCCGTATTATATGGGCATTCTGGAATCCGGAGCCTGGGCCGTTCCCTTGAATTTCCGGTTTCTTGCGGATAAAATTCTTCGCTGCACGGTTCTTTCCGAAGCCAGAGTACTCATTTTCGGACCGGAGTTTGTGGACAGGGTCCGGGCGGTGAAGCCCGGTCTGGATGCGGTGGTGGAGCTGTACGTGTTTGCCGGGCCGGAGGAGGATAGGCCCCGCTTTGCCATGCCCATGGCCGATCTTCTGGCAGAAGGAGACCGGGAAAAGGCCCGTGCCCTTCCGCCCGTAGCTCTGGAGCCCGATGATGAGGCGGCCCTGTACTTTACCTCCGGTACGACGGGGGATCCCAAAGGGGTGCTCTTAACCCATGGTAATCTGGCCTTTGCCTGTGAGGTGGAGCATCGTCACCACCAGCAGAAGCCCGAGGACGTCTTTCTTTGCATTCCGCCCCTGTATCATACGGGTGCCAAGATGCACTGGTTCGGTAATTTTAAGGTGGGTGCGGCTTCCGTATTACTGAAGGGTGTATCTCCCCAATGGATTCTGGAGGCTGTTTCCGAAGAAAAGGCCAGCATCGTCTGGCTGCTGGTGCCATGGGCCCACGATATTCTCCATGCCGTTGAATCCGGTGAGTTGCGTCTGGAGGATTACGACCTTTCCCGATGGCGGCTCATGCACATTGGAGCCCAGCCCGTTCCCCCCAGTCTGGTGAAGCGCTGGAAGAAAATTTTCCCCCATCATCAGTATGACACCAATTATGGATTAACCGAAGCCACGGGGCCGGGATGTGTGCATCTGGGGCTGGAGAATACCCACAAGGTCGGTGCCATCGGACAGCCGGGATGGGGTTGGGAGTGCCGCATTGTGGACCGGAAGATGCAGGAAGTTCCCTTTGGCGAGCCCGGTGAGCTGATTGTGCGGGGGGGCGGCGTGATGCGGGAATATTACGGTAATCCCAAGGAAACGCAGAAAAGCATGAAAGAAGGCTGGCTCTGCACCGGTGACATTGCCCGGCAGGATAAGGATGGTTTTTACTGGCTGCTGGACCGCAAAAAAGATCTGGTCATTACGGGTGGGGAGAACGTGTATCCCGTGGAGGTGGAAAATTACCTGATCCGTCATGAAAAAATTCAGGATGTGGCCATTATCGGTACCCCCGATGACCGGCTGGGCGAGCTGGTGACGGCTGTCATTCAGCTCAAGCCCGGTCGGGAGATGGACGAGGAAGAGGTGGCATCCTATTGCCTTGGTATGCCCCGTTACCGCAGGCCCCGCATTGTTCACTTTGGGGAAGTGCCGAGAAATCCCACCGGTAAAATTGAAAAGCCCGTGCTGCGCAAACGCTATGCGGGGATTTATTCCAGTTTCAGGAGGGATTGAGCAGGAAAAAGACCAGCACAAAGAGGCCGGTGTCTGACTCCGTCAGCCCTCCGTTGAAAATTTTTTTTTTGTTGCAACCAGAAAGCCCTCGCACCGGAACCGGTGCGAGGGCTTTGAAAAAGGGGTCAGGCCCCTTTTAGTCCGCTTTTCGAAAAAAGGGGTCAGACCCCTTTTGGTTTTTAGCTTGTGACCCCTTTTAGCTTGGACTGGTGTTTTGTCAATATGGAAAGATGGTCTTTTATATGGTCATTTGGAGTGTAAAAGGGGTACGACCCCTTTCAGTTACAAAGCAACTTGACACAACAAACCCCTTGTATTACGTATTGTAATACGGAGGTGGTGATATGATCACATTAAGACTTGATCCGAACTTAGAAAAAGAGATTAGTACCGTTGCCAAAAACCTTGGCCTGACAAAATCCGATTTGATACGTAAAAGCGTAATTGAATATCTCGGAAAGATAGAAAATCCTAATGCTTGGGAATTGGGCAAAGATTATTTTGGCCGATATTCAAGTGGTATGGAAAATTTGTCGGTAGATCGAAAAATGATTTTAAAAGAAAAGATCCGGGCAAAAAGAAAATGAAAAAAATTCTAATAGACTCTGGCCCTTTAATCTCATTATTCGATTCATCCGACAGATATCATCAAGAAACACTTAATTTTATTAAACTAAATAAATTTCCCCTTGTTACAACGATAGCTTCCATTACAGAAACACTTCACTTATTAGATTTTAACCGAAATGCCCAGATAGATTTTTTAGAATGGATTGGCAGAGGAGGCGTTGAGATCCATGATATCCAAAATAAAGATTTTCACCGATTAAAAGAGCTGACAGAAAAATATCGTGATTTGCCAATGGATTTTGCGGATTCATGTCTTGTGTATATGGCTGAACAACTCAACATAAATACCATTGCAACTATTGATCGTGATTTTACAGTTTACAGGGTTAAAGGAAGAAAAAAGTTCGAAATTTTATTTTCTTAGGTAGAAAAGGGGTCAGAGAAAAGGGGTTTGACCCCTTTTCGTTAGAAGGTGCGGAGACCAGAAGGTGAATGTGGTTGGTCATCAGGCACTAGGCATGGATGTCCACACCTCTTTTGACGGCATGTCCGCCCAGCCAGTGGAGGTAGGCGTGCAGTCGTCATCGCTGAAAAAGACAGGATTCCGGGCAACACCCCGCTGGATCAGATGCAGAGGAACACCGGAAATGTGAATTCTTGGGCGTCTTGGCATTTTTGTCACCTTTAGAGAAAAGGGTCTAGAAAGGGGTCAGACCCCTTTTGGAAAAAAGCAAAGAAAAACCCCCGCCATTTCTGACGAGGGTGTAAAAGGGGTCTGACCCCTTTTAGTTTTTAACAAATAAAACAATCTCTGTTTTGATTTTATCAGCGTTACTTGCCTGATATGCTGTGAACCACTCAGAAGGGCCACTAGTTAAAGTGATCGTATACGTGCCTTCTGAACCAGTTTTTTGTTCGGCTTTATAGTTAAAGTCTCCTACTGTTTGGTCGACAGGAGCGGTAAAATTTGTACTTTTCACAACACTATTTGCGTACAGCATAGAAACATCAGCCTGAGCCGCAGCTAAAGCACCTTTAACGGCATTGTCTCTTGCCGAATCCTGCATATCAAAATACCTCGGCACGGCCACAGCCGCCAGAATTCCCAGCAGCACCAGCACGGCAATAATTTCAATCAGGGTGAAGCCTTGCTGATTGTTCATCAATGATTTTCTCTGTTCCATGGTTTTTCTCCTAAGGGGTGTTTTTTGAATCCTATGCCGAAAAAGCTTCCGGCCCTCTTCATATCTGCCCGAAACTTAAAAGCACAAACCGTGCCATAGTTTTTTTCTGTCAATCCCGTACATCCGGGGTCTTTCTCCTTTTCCTCTCCCTCCAAATTGTGTTGACGCACCTGCAAATTTTGGAGATGGGCTGGCTGAAGGCCATGAAAAGGGCTTTTTAGGTCTTCGGGTCATCTTTCTGCAGCGCATATTTTTTCACCCGATGCCACATGCTCCTCGGGTTGATGCCCAGTTTTTCTGCCGCTCTGGCCTGTACCCCGTTGCTTTCTTTCAGTGCTTCCATGAGGATGCGCTTTTCCATTTCTTTTAAAAAAGCGTCCAGCTGAAAGCTTTTCTCCTGAAAGCGAACGGCCGCTTCCGCCAGCACGGCTTCGTTGCGGCCGGATTCTCCGGCCGCCATCAGACCGGCGGCCGACAGGTGCTGTGTCAGGATTTTGCCGCCTTCGGAAAAAACCGCAGCCCCTTCCAGCACATTGAGAAGTTCCCGTACATTGCCGGGCCAGCTACCGGCCACCAGCTGTGCCATGGCTTCTCCGGACACGGCAACGCCGGTGGTCCGGGTGAAGTCTCTGCAAAAAAAAGGGATGTCCTCCCGTCGTTCCCGGAGAGGGGGCAGCATGAGACGGAAAACATGGAGACGATAAAACAGATCTTCCCGGAAGCGGCCTTCGGTCACGGCCTTTTCCAGATTCTGATGGGTGGCGGCCACAATCCGAACATCTACCGTTATGTCCTTATCTCCGCCTACGCGCTGGATGGTTTTTTCCTGCAGCACCCGGAGAAGCTTGCCCTGCAGGGCCATGGGCATGTCACCGATTTCATCCAGAAACAGAGTGCCACCATGGGCCAGTTCAAATTTTCCTTTGCGCATGCGGTCCGCGCCGGTAAAGGAGCCCTTTTCATGCCCGAACAGTTCGGATTCCAGCAGTCCGTCGGGTATGGAGACGCAGTTGATGCGGATGAGGGGGCCTGCACTGCGGCGGCTTCTTTTATGCAGGGCTTCGGCCATTTTTTCTTTGCCCGTGCCGGATTCGCCTGTGATGAGAACGGTGGTGTCTGTGGGGGCCACCTTTCGCAGGGCTTCAAGGGCTTCCCGTATGGACTGGCTTTCTCCTACTATATCCGGAAAAAGGGTCCGGGCCTCCATGCGGCTCAGGGCAGAACCCACTTCCCTGAATACTCTCCGGTACCGCTGCATCTCATCTTCATGGCCATTGGGCGGACTGGTTTCCGGGACAAGGGGACGGGTTGCTTCCATGAAGGTTTCAACGGGTGCGAGGAAAAAACGGGCCATCAGAAATCCGATGATGCCACCGATGAGGGTCATGGCAGAGGCCGGGAAAAAAAGAAAAGGGAGGCCCAGCCACTGGGTATGGGCAGCGGTTTTGGATGCGGAGTGAAAGCCGGTCAGCACAGACAGCAGTGACAGTCCGGAACAGATAAATGGGATCAGTATGCTGAGGCCAAAATGGATCTGGATTTTTTTCATAAGACTCCCTCGCCTTTCTCTGAAGGCGGATCAAAAGCTATCTTCCCACAGATCATGCCATATATCCTCATGGGGAGCAAATAAAAGGCCCCTGGTGAATATCCTGGCTGATCAGGGGTGTTCGGCGAGATCGAACCTTGTATGATTTCGGGCATATATCTTTTTTGATTGACAGAAATAGGAGGAAATCCTATTAAGAATATTTACTGCATAACTTTCCGTTGGCAGATATCCTGACTCCCTCGGGAGTCCCGGGTAAAGACTCTTGCTTGTCACAGGGTATTGGGTGACTGGTGCTGGCTGGATGAACTTTTTGAATCAGGGAGTGGATGTGACTTCTTTCCGGAATCTGTCGGCAACGGAAAAACTGCTGGAACGTATCCGTTCGGATGCTGCTGCTCCGTCACCTCTTCGCCGTATTTCTGATCCTATGGAAGGAACCCCGCCCTTTCGCGGAAAAGGTCGGCCCACTCTGGGAATCAGTTTTTCCCAAGACGCCATTTATATGGTGGAAGCCTGTCGCGACCGGCGGGGAAAGCTGTTTACCCGTTACAGCCGAACGGAGCTGAGCGTATCGCCGAATCTTGACGATTCGCAGTTTGGGGGCGTGCTGGAGAAAGCTCTGGCATCGTTTGCGGGTAAGAAAAAAGAGGCCAGAATCTGGGTTCTGATGGGCGCTGCGGATGTGGAAGTCCGCTTGCTGAGTTTGGCTCCGGCTACGGATGACGAGCTTTCTGTGGCTGTGTACTGGGGCTTGAAAAAGGAGCTGGGTCAGGAGCTCCCCAACGATCTGATCTATGACTATGCCCTTGTGGGAAGGCGGATGGACGGAGGGTATCCCCGTCTGGAAGTCGTTACCTGTTTCGCGAACAGGAAGGTGCTGGACCCTCTGCGAAATTTGTTTGAAACCCTGGGCTACCCCTTGTCCGGTATTACCGTGGCCAGTTTTGCTCTGGAAAATCTCCTGAGGGAAGGCCGGGTTGGCAGCAGTGAGGAAAGTTCCTGTTTTCTGTATGTGGGGGACGGCTGGTCCCGCATTGATATCTACTATAAAAACAGACTGCGTTTGAGCCGGGATATTAAAACGGGGTTTAACAGCCTTGTGGAGGTGATGCAGGAGGAAATGCAGGCCGTGATGCGGGCAGCCGGTGAAATGCTGGAGCCTTCCGCAGCACTGGTCTCTTCCATTGTGGCCCTTGTGGTGGAGGGCGATGAGGCCCGTTGGCAGATGAACGGCCGGGATTATGCCATCCCGAACAGGCGTGTACGGGAGCTGAGTAATCCTGTGGTGACACGGCTGGTGCGGCAGGTGGAAAGAACGCTGGAGTATTTTGCCCTCAATTTTAAGGCGGAACCCGTAAGCCAGGTTTTTCTTACCGGTGAAATGGTACGCAACCCCCGCATGGTGCATGCCCTCAGCCGTTCTTTTGCCCTTCCCGTTAAGGTGCTGAATGTTTTTCAGCCGGAAGATTTCAGCGGATTTCTTTCTCCGCCGGATTCTGCGTGGGAGCAGGATCAGATGATTCCTGCTGCAGGTCTGGCCCTTTCTTCCGGTATGACGCCTAACCTGTATTGTACCTGGAAAGAAAAACAGCTGGCGCGGCGTAACCGGAGGCTGACAGCGGCCATTTGTCTGGGCGGGCTGCTTGTTTTGGGACTGATGGGCGGTTTTACAGCGGTGAAAAAAATGCAGACCAAGGCTCAGTTGTTGAGCAATCTCCGAACAGAAGAACAGCTGACCCGCTACAGTACCTCTCTGAATCCGGAAATGATCCGGAAACTTCATGAAAAAGTGGAAACGAAGAGGGCTGATGAAGCCCGGCGCGTGGAACGTTATTTCCCTTTGGCCGTGATCGGTGAAGTTCTGCGGAGAACACCAGAGACTGTGCTGGTGGAGCGGGTGCTGTGGGAGCGAAATGCGACCGGTTCCCGTCAGGAACCCTGCCGTACGGAACTGGAAGGCCGCATTCTTCTGCAGGAGGGAGGCCCAGCCATGGAAAATATACTGGCAGGCTATGCCCTTGAACTGAGCAGGGCTTCCTTTGTTACGGGAACCAGGATTCGCAGGCAGATCCTTCGTGAGAACGGCCGTCTGCTGGCCTTTACCCTTTCCGTTGACTGCCATGGAGACAGAAAACCATGAAAGAAAGCTTTCGGGTCTCCCGGATGAATATTGTGCTCCTCTGTGTCATGACCGGTATTGTGCTTTTGTACGGTATATTCGGTACCTATGGGGAGTTCCGTCGTCTGCAGGCAGCCAGAGACGAAGGGGTGCAGCTTGCCGACCGGCTTCGGGTGCAGGAACTGCTGAATCCGGTTTATACCCAGCTTCTGCGTTCTCTTGATGCAGAGGATGGAACGGAATCACTGAGACTCCCGGAGTCCCGGCCACTGGGAGAAGATAAGTCACGGGATCTTTTTTCGGTTTTCAGCGGACCTGCCCGGGAAGCGGGGCTGGTACTGGTGAGTCTTCTGCCGGATACGGATGCCTTTGACCCAAGGTCGGGTCGCCTGTCTCTTACCCTGATACTTTCCGGTGAAGTTCAGAACTTCTACCGTTATCTTCGTGTGCTTGGGAGTTTGCCTTTTGTGGATCAGTTTCTTTTTCTGGAAATCCGGAGACCGGATGGGAATCTGCAGATGCGTGTGCGCCTCCAGATCCGCATGGTTCCGCAGGGAGGCCGGGAATGAATACCAGAGAAAAGATATTGGTCGGAGCCGTGCTGCTGGCCCTTCTGTATGCGGGGTATGAGTTTTTCCTGAAAAAAGAAAATGGTAAGGAATGGAGTTCCGCACAACCCGCGGCGGAGAAGGCATTACGGGACATTGCCGGTGGTACGGGGGGAGTGCAGGGAGGACGCTTTCCGAGAGATATTCTTCATGCGGCACTTTCTGAATGGGATCAAGACCCTTTTCATGGGCCCCATACCGAGGATGCTTCACCCCGTGAAGAAAAGCCACGGCCGGAAACCAAAGATGTCAGTGAGTGGGTTTTTATGGGGTATATGGCCCTTGGAAAAGTCCGGATTGCCGTTATTTCCGGTCTGGAATATCAGGTTGGCGAAACCCTTGTGGGACGGGAGGATCTGAGAATCAGAGCCATTGAGGAGCAGCGTGTGATTCTGGAAGATGAAGATGGACAGAAAATTCTCCTGGAACGCAGGGGAGGGGATATATGGTGACAGGTCTGTTGAGGAAAAAAAGATACGGGGCAGCGGAGTGCCTGATGGAGAAGGACGCCGGGTTCAGAAGGCAGAGAGTTGTCTGGATCTGTCTGTGCCTGCTGCTTTGTACAGGATGCATGGGGCGGGGAAGCAGCGAGTTGCCGGATCCCTTCATGGAGCCCTGGAGGGCCATGGCGGAGGTTTCAGAAGGCTATTCCCCTACGGCGGCTACCCCCATTGTGCAGTACCCGGATTTTCTGGATGGAGAAGCCCGTACTTATATTGAGCAGGAAGATTCCGTGATGCCTGCCATGAAAGCCTTTCCGGCTACGCCCATGACTCTCCGCATGCAGGATGTGGATATTGCCGTTTTGCTGCGGGTTCTCTGCCGCAGTGTGGAACGCAATGTGGTAATGAGCCCGGGGGTACAGGGCAGGACCAGTCTGAATATTGTGGATGCACCATGGAAAGAGGTTTTTCTGAGCCTCCTGAATGCCCATGACCTCACCTTTGTGGAAGAGGGCAGCATGCTTCGTATCCTGACAAGGGAGGAAAGGGCTGCCCAGCTGGCTTCCGAGCATCGGGTGCGGGTGGCAGAGCCGCTGGTTACGGCTGTGGTTCATGTGGATTACGCAGACCCCGAAGCGCTGGGAGCCAACCTGCGTCAGTTTCTTCAGAGCCGGAGGGATGTCGGGCGTTCGGCGGATGGCGGGCCGGACGGATCGGCGGTTATGGTGGATAAAAATACCCAGTCTCTGATGATTCAGGCAACACGGACGGATCTGGGCCGGATTCTCCAGCTGATCAAGCATCTGGACAGGCCGACACCTCAGGTTCTGCTGGAGGCCCATATTGTGGAAGCCACCCGGGATACGGCAAGGGAACTGGGGGTTCAGTGGGGCGGTGCACACAGAATGAGTTCCCACTGGATCAAGGGTGGAAATCAGGCCGGATGGGATGTGAATGCAGGGGATGCTTCCTTTGACCCTTCTGCAGGGAATGTGGTGAATTTTCCCGTGGACCTGTCAGAAGGAGGCTTTTCTCTGGGCTATCTTTTTCGTCAGGGCGGTTCCAGCCTGCTTTCCGTGCAGCTTTCTGCGCTGGAATCACAAGGCCGTCTGAATATCCTCTCCCGGCCATCCATCACCACGTTGAATAACCAGACAGCTATTATTGAGTCTGGCAGGGAAGTTCCCTACCAGAGCGTGGAAGACGGGGAAACTAAAATTGAGTTTAAAAAAGCCGCCGTACGTCTTGAGGTCTTGCCCCATGTGATAGATCATCGTACCCTTCGTCTTGAAATTAAAACGAATAAAGATGAGCTGGACTGGACGAACGCTGTGGCTGGTAACCCTGCTATTATCACCAAAAGAGCCGAGACGCGGGTGGTGCTTTTTGATGGACAGACAACGGTGATTGGTGGCTTGAACAAGGAAAAAGAAAGCAGGGGAGAGACCGGGGTACCGTTTTTAAGGAATATTCCCCTGCTGGGTCATCTTTTTAAGGGCAGTACCCGGGGAAGTGAAACGGAAGAGCTTCTGATTTTCATTACTCCCAGAATTTTAAAAACGGAAGCGGGAATGCCCGGCCTTCGGGTGGAGCCAGAAGCACCCTGAGGGCTGTGTCAGTACCTGCCGGAGATTTTGGGAATTATGAATAAAGGCGGGTGGATATGGGCTATTTTCATCTTCTGAATCTCAAACGGGAGCCTTTCTCCAATGCACCGGATCCGGGCTTCTTTTACCTTGCCAGACCGCACAGAGACTGTTTGCAGCAGATAGAGATGAGCCTGCGCCTGCGCAGGGGGCTGACCCTTGTGGTGGGCGATGTGGGTGCGGGTAAAACCACGCTCTGCAGGCATATGTATGCGTCTTTTGCTGAAGAGCCGGGCATTCTGATGGTTTTTGTCCCGGATCCTGCTTTCCGGGATGTAAGGGCTTTTCTCTCCCATGTGGCTTCGGGTCTGGGATTGAGCAAAGAAGGGACGGTTGCTGATCTCAGGGAAGCCATCTGTTCTTTTCTGCTGGAAGAGGCCAGCGGAAAGGATCGGATTCCCCTCGTCCTGATTGATGAAGCGCAGAAGGTATCGCTGGACATCATTGAAATCCTGCGGGAATTTCTGAATTTTGAAACGAATCAGCGCAAGCTGCTGCAGATTGTTCTTGTGGGTCAGCCTGAACTGATCCGGGAAAACAGACCCCCTGAAAACTTCATGGACAGGGTGCATCTCTGTCACTATCTGAAACCTCTGCGTTTTCGGGATACGCGGGAACTCATTCATCATCGTCTTAGCATGGCGGGCCGTGATGGTACGGGCCTGTTTACCATGGCGGCACTGGCCTGCATTCATCATAAAAGTGGCGGTCATCCCAGAAAAATTATCCATCTTTGTCATCATACCCTTCTTTTACTTCTGATTCAGAACAGGGAAAAGGCGGGCTGGTCTACGGTGCGTCAGGCAGCCTCCCGCCTGCCATTGCAGGAGAAAGACCATTCCGCAAGCTCCTGGCTGGGTGGCAGGATGGCTTTTTTTCTTTTAATTTGCCTCAATCTGATGCTGATTCTGGGACTGGGATACGGCCTGTTTCAAAAGGACGTGCCGCACAAGGAGCTGGCAGACAATGGGCAGGCCGTTGGGTTGCAGGCTGGGCCTGCGGTTTTGCCTCCCCAGCAACGGATACCTGCCGCACCGGATTCCCTTGAGAATATGGGATGGAATGAAGGGAATATTTCTCCGGTTGTTCTTGGCCAAGTTACGGTGCGCAGCGGAGACCGGTACGGAGATATGGTGCGAAGAGTTTACGGAAAGGCAACGCCAGAGCTGATGGAAGCGGTTGCAGGGATGAACCCCCATATTCGGGATTATAACCGCATTTACCCCGGAAACAGAATTCATTTTCCAGCCATCCCCCTAGAGCTTACCCCCCGGTATCCCGTGGTGGCTTTTGGGGAAATACGGGATCTGACAGCGGCTTTAGAGAAAATGCAGACGATGGCAGGGAATATTCCCCTGCGGCTGGTTGCCTTCGGGCAAAAGGGGCAACCCCCTTTGTTCCGGCTTGTACCCGATGCCTGTCTGAAGGACGGAGCTGCATTGGGAGTCTGGCAGGCCAAACTCAGGCAGGCGGCCACTCCGGGTGAGGATATTCTGATTACAATCTGGGAAGATGACCTTATTTTTTATACGGACCCGGAAGCGGCCTGTATCCCGTGAAACACGAAAAGGAAATGGTGATGAAGCGTAAAAGGCTGGGAGAGATGCTGGTGGAGGAAGGGCTTATCACCGAAGGGCGTCTGGAGGAAATTTTTGACGCTCAGCGCCGATCCGGTCAGAAACTTGGTGAATATCTTGTCCGGGAGGGGCTGGTTAAGGAAGAAGACATCATTGGAGCCGTTTCCAGGCAGCTGGGGATTCAGCGGTATGCGCCGGGTCTTTTTCCGGTGGAAACCAGCCTTGCCGACTGCCTGCCCGTGAATCAGGCCATGAAATATCAGGCCGTTCCCCTTGCACGCAGGGGTTCCGTGCTGGCTATGGCCCTCCGGGACCCAACGGATATTTATGTGCTGGATGCTCTGGAAGTGTTTACCAACCATGAGCTGGAAGTGGTGATCTGCACGGAACAGGAGTTCAATCAGCTGGTGGCTGCTGTGTACGGTGCCAGCTCCGGTCTGGTAGGGGCTCTGGAAGAGATTCGGGAGGATGCCGGGGGAGATGGTGAGGAAAAAGATGAAACCGGTGCGGGCAGCCGGGATCTGGATGTCAGCTCCCTGCAGGCCATGGCTTCGGATGTTCCTGTTATTAAACTGGTGAATACCCTTTTGTCTCAGGCTGTCCGGGAGCGGGCCAGCGATGTGCACATCAGCCCGGAAAAGGATCATGTGCAGGTCCGTTTTCGTGTGGATGGCAAGCTGTTTGAAGTACCGGCACCACCCCGGCGGCTTTTTCTGCCCATGGTTTCCCGTCTCAAGGTACTGGCAGGGCTGGATATTGCCGTTTCCCGTATTCCTCAGGATGGCCGTTTTACCATACGGATGGCACAGAAGGAAATCAACATCCGGGTATCCAGTCTTCCGACCATTTATGGCGAAAATCTGGTGCTTCGAATTCTGGATACATCCGCCGGGGTGCAGTCCCTTGAAAATCTTGGCATGGATGCAGGCGTTCAGGAAAAAATCCGGGCTGTGATCCGTAAGCCCTATGGCATGATACTGGCCGCAGGGCCGACGGGGAGTGGTAAAAGCACCAGTCTGTATGCCATGCTCAAAGAGATCAACCGTCCGGATATTAATATTGTCACCCTGGAGGATCCTGTGGAGTTCCGAGTGGATAAAATCCGTCAGGTGCAGTTGAACCGCAAGGCAGGCATGACCTTTGCCAGCGGCCTTCGTTCCATTCTCCGCCAGGATCCGGATGTGGTGATGGTGGGGGAAATCCGGGACAGTGAGACCGCATCCATTGCCGTACAGGCAGGCCTTACGGGGCATAGAGTTTTCAGCACCGTGCATACCAATGATGCCGCCGGTGCCATTACCCGCTTTCTGGATATGGGTGTGGAGCCTTTCCTTGTTTCTTCGGTCATGCTGGCAACCATTGCCCAGCGTCTGGTCAGGCGTATCTGTCCTGATTGCCGTGAATCCTATGTTCCCGCAGACAGTGTGCTGGAACGATGGGGGCTGATGGCCTGCAGGGGAAGGGAATTTGTGCGGGGCAGGGGCTGCACCACCTGTATGCAGACCGGGTATCTTGGGCGCATGGGGCTGTATGAGGTGCTGGTCAATGATGAGCGGGTGCAGGAAATGATTCTGCAGCATAAGTCGGCCAAGGAAATTGCAAGAATTCTTCAGGAAAGGGGTGATCTGAAAACCCTGAAGCAGGATGCTGTGGAAAAGGTGCTGGCCGGTAACACTACCTTTGAAGAGGCCGCTTCTGCGGTAATGGTGTAGTATGGCGCATTATGCATACAGGGCTCTGGATGTAACAGGGAAAAAAGTAAAGGGTGTGCTGGATGCGGAAAGTACGGAAGCAGCCGAACGCATGCTTCTTGACAGGGAGCTTGTTCCCCTTGAGATCCGAACGTACAGTGCCGGTGCTTTTGATACCAGTGCTCTTCTGTCCCGTTTTACATCCGTAAAAACAGAAGAGCTGATCCTGTTCACCAAGCAGTTCCGCACCCTTTTGCGGGCAGGCGTTGGGATTCTGCGGATTCTGGAGGTTTTGGAACGGCAGACCGAAAACGCAAAGCTGCGCTCCATACTGGCGGATATGGGAGAAGATATCCGGGAAGGAGCCAGTCTTTATGATGCTTTCCGCCAGCACCCCTCAACATTTTCTCCCCTGTACGGCAGCATGATCCGGGCAGGGGAGCAGAGCGGAAGTCTTCCTCAGGTTCTGGAGCGACTCACCTATATTATCGAACATGAGCACAAGGTGCGCTCCGATATCAAAAGTGCTCTTCAGTATCCCATCATCGTCACGGTTTTTCTTGTGGTCGCTTTTTTTGTGCTGTTAACATTTGTTATCCCGCAGTTTGTATCTATTTTTCAGAAGACCGGCATAGAGCTGCCCCTGCCCACAAAGCTTGCACTGGGTCTGTACGCTTTTCTTGAGGCTTTCTGGCCCCTGCTGCTGGTGACGATGGCAGGCTCCGTGATGGGGCTGGCTTTCTGGTTCCGTACAGAAAGGGGGCGGCTGCTCCGGGATCGTTTTCTTCTGAGGCTTCCCCTTTTCGGCAACCTGTTTGCCAAGGCAGCCATGTCCCGCTTTGCCAGTATTTTTTCCATTCTGCAGTCCAGTGGTATTCCCGTACTCCAGACACTCAACATTCTTTCCGGTGCCATCGGCAATGCAGCCGTTGCCTATGAGTTTGATCAGATAGGGGAGAAGCTCAATGAGGGTAAGGGAATTGCAGGACCTTTGAGCGAGGCCCGCTATTTCACGCCCATGGTGGTGAATATGGTGGCCATCGGCGAAGAATCCGGTAATCTGGAAGAAATGATGCAGGAAGTGGCCGTTCATTATGATGATGAAGTGGGCTATGCCACCAAGCAGCTTTCCGATGCCGTAGGCCCGCTTCTTACCGTGGGACTGGCCGTTGTGGTGGGTTTTTTTGCCGCTGCCATCTTCCTTCCCATGTGGGATCTCACACAGATGGTGAAATGATGAAAAACGTAAAAGGGGTAAACGTAAAAAACGTAAAAGGGGTCAGACCCCTTTTACTTAAAAAGGGGTCTGACCCCTTTTACGGGCAGGCAGGCTTCACCATGATTGAGATCATTGCCGTACTGGTGATTGTGGGGATACTGGCGGCGGTGGCGGCAAGCCGTATGATGGATACCCGGTCTGTGGAGGAAAGTGCCCGTGTGGATGCCATCAAAGCCCATCTCCGATATGCCCAGGCCAGAGCTATGGGGGAGGGCAGGCCATGGGGGGTGCATGTTACGGCAGACAGCTATTATCTTTTCAGAGGTACGAATGAAAGCGGCAATGAGGTGCTCTTTCCGGGTGAAAACTCCCTTATGGTGCAGGCAGGTTCGGGCTTTTTTTCCGGAACACCCCTGACAGTTACTTTTGATGCCTACGGCAGTCCCGGAGACAATACCCTTACCCTTGTAACATCGGGGGGGGCCATCACCATTACCCGCAATACGGGGTATATCCCATGAGAATGATAAAAAGGGCGCTGCTCCCTTTTCATAAAGAAGGTTTTACCCTCATTGAGGTGATCGTATCCCTCATTCTTGTGTCCATTGTGGGAACCATGCTGGTGACCTTCATGGGTACCGCCGTGACCCGGAGTGCAGACCCTCTTCTGAATGTGCAGCATGGGCATTACCTTAATCAAATTATGGAAAATATCACTGCGGATTATAAAATATTGATGACCGAAAATACGGAACCTCTTACGGAGCTTCAGAATAGAATCGATTCTAATCAATACAGTGTTGAGGAACATCCTTATGCGGTGATTGAAAACAAGCGGATTCGTTTTGATAAAAATGCAGAAACGGAAGATAGCGGCGGGAAAGTGTTGAAGGTTACGTTGTCATACAGGGGGCTTACGCTTACTGCTTTGTTCACGGAATAGGGTGTGTGGATGGGGATAGGGAGAGATAACGATGATGCTTTTACTTCTTCAGAAAAATGACAGTAAAAAGCTGTCCTTTTCCAATGGTTTTACCCTGGTAGAAGTGATTGTAAGCTTGGTGCTTCTGTCCATTCTTGTGTCTGTGGCGGGCTTGGGCCTGGTGCGGGTCGTGGAAGGATACGCCTTTTCAAGGGAAAATGCTGAGATGACCCAAAAGGCCCAGTTGGCCATGGGGCGTATGACACGAGAAATTGTGGAATTGCTTCGTATCGAGCATGTAACTGCTTCCTCTGTAGTTTTGGAAAATCGGGAGGGGCTGCGAAGCTTTGGTTTGCATGAAAACAGTATCAGGCTTGCTCTGGGCAGTAATGATTTTCAGAATGGAGACCTTCTTTTGGAGGGTGTCGATGGTTTGAAGTTTTCCATGCATTCTGGCAGTAAAAAATGGGAGGATGGAGACCCTGTAGAAACTCTTTCTATGGTGGATATAGAGCTTCGTTTGAATCGTTCGGATGGTACGGTAATGACTTTTATGGGCAGAGCTGCGCCCAGAAATAATAAAAATATCGGCGGTGCTTCTCCGACAACGCCGCCTCCTACGGCCCCCAGTTACGGCCTTTGCATGATTTCTGTTCTTGCAGAAAATACGGCCTCTGTGGAAAGGCTCTGGCAAATGGCTTGGGCTGTGATTACAGGCCTGATTCTTTGTATGGTACTGTTCATCAAAGGCTTTTATTCTCAGAAACATGGTGGTTTTTCGCAGGAAAGAGGTAGTATTCTCATTGGTCTTGTGGTCACCTTAGTGGTCATATCCGTCCTTACCGCTGCGGTAGTGCCCATGTTTACAGTTTCTACAATGAATCAGGTCGTGGCTGATCAGGGAAGGAAGGCTTTTTTTCTTGCAGAATCCGGTTTCCGTTATGCTGCCAGTGAGTTCCTCAATGCAGGTGAAGAGAAGGCACGGCTGGCTGTGCTTGATGATATGCATGGTCAGACCTATACGCTGGCTGATAACAGGGGTGCGTTTTCTCTGTCCTTTGAACCCTACTGGTTTAAAACCACTGGAACGCAAGTTAACTCTAATACGATCAGCGTAAAGGTGCATGGGAATGTTCCTGTGGAACTTACGGCGGAGAATTTGTCTCAAGGTCGTATTGTTGTGGGCAGTACGATGCATACCTATACCGGAGGCAGTGGCGGTGCCAGTATTTTGACTTTTACGGGACTTATCCCTCCATTGACGGCCAGTGCCGGAACGGATGTGCGCCTTTCCAGCCGAGTTTCGAGTGCTCAGAATATGGCGCGAAACGGCAATTTGAGCCTGAGTACGGGTGATTCATGGGGTTTTCCTGAGCTGAATGGAAATTTTACTCTGAAAGGTTCGGGCGTTGCCGGAATCACGGAGACAACGGTGTTTAATTATGAACAGCGGGTGGGCAATACCCTGCGTCGGGTTACTATGTCTGATCCTTTGGAAGACGCGAGGTGGAACAGCAGTCTCAGTATAGATTCTGCTGCCAATGTGGTCCTGGAACCCTATCTCCGGGTACGTTCCACCGGTATTGCCGGTGGTGCCCAGCGTGAGGTGACTTACAGTGTGCCCGTTGGCTGGATTGCCGGTGGTGGAGATGAGTTCAAGCAGGAAATTTTTCATGACAGATTTGATTCTCTTGGGGCCTGGTTTGCGGGCAGAGATCAGATGCTGGGTAGTCATGGGTTGTCTGATGGGGCTTTAAAAGTGAATGCAGTGGTTGATCCCACCACAACGGGTATCGGCCTGGTGGATTGGATCGCAGGGTTATTTGGATGGGGCAATGACGGCCGCTGGGCTGCTGTTGTTTTTAATTGGAGCAATTTGAATACTAATCTGGCCCAATCCTGGATGGATCACAGAGGGGCTTTACGCTATGATCTTCAGGCAAAGGTAAAGAATAACGAGCCCTATTTTATGGCAGGGCTGGGTTTTAGGATGCGTAATAATTTTGATGGCTCGGATTTACATACTTATGGGGTTTCATTTTTACGCCAGCGTGAAACCCGTTCCCGTGGCCGAATATTAGGAGTTTATACTTCTTGGAGTGAATGGGGTTTTGATGATGATATCCACCCTGGATTGCGTCCTTTTGCTTTGGGTAGTCATGTCTCTTCAGGAGAAACCATACAGTCTGCCGGATGGCTTTTAGGAGAACAGATTCAAGCTCGTTACAGCCTTCCGGCGTTGCTTTTCTGGCAGAGGACAGGCCCATCCACAGGTACGGGTAGTTTTCAGCGCATTGCCCACAGAGACATTAGCGGTGATGGTGTGACAGTGGGGACAGGTACGGCGCTGCGTCTCAAAGAATGGTCATCCATCATGGTGAGAGTACAGGAGGGCTGGGAGCTGACCTTTGATCAGGGCAGGGCCAATCTGGCTGGACGGCACCTCAAGGTTGGCGATAGGATTCAGAATTATGATGGAAGTAAAACCGCCCGTGTTATGAGTATGCCAGTGCTTGGGGGAGGGGGGTGGGGAGGAGGATCTGCGGCTCATGGCTCTCTGCTTCTTGCCCAGATGGAGGGGGGAGACTTTACAGCAAACGAAAAAATTTATCTGAAAGGCGACACCAGTCATGCCCAGATCAGAACCTTATCTCAGGGCGCTTCTAAGGTAAACTGGGTTATGGCTTATGTGTCAGATAATAAGAATACCCCCGAGCTAGGTGACGGAAGCCAGTCCAATGTTTTCAGACGTGGCAACCCAAGGAATCAGGCGAACTGGCCTCCCGATGACTGGACTGACAGGGCGGCTGGCAATGACTATTTTACACTGGTAAAGTGGGCAGGTGTACCGGGAGGCGGCGCTACTTTTGTGCCGTCAGCGGTAGGAAGCGAGTTGAAAAAAGCGGTTATCCGCACGAGTGCATTGCTTTCCCCTGTGTGGACGGAAAAAAGTACGGCTACTGATTTTGTCACTGGTAACGGGGATCATGTTTCCCTTATTACCTCCAGCAGTGCCGGAACTTCTACCTATTACGACGATTTTGCTATTCAGTTGGACCAGAAGGCTGGAACGGGTTTCCTGCCGCCTGTTCAGCAGTAAAAAAAACTTTTTTTATGAGGCATCCATCGGGAATACCCTGAAATTAAAAATCGATTCGACCCCTTTAGGGACTTTTGATGAACAACCTTGACACACTCATTAAAAACGCCATGCAGTCCGGGTACTCCGATCTGCATCTAACGGGCGGGCATCCGGTGGTGTTCCGTAAAGACGGGAAAATCGGTTTTCTGACGGATACCCGTTTTTCCCCAAAGGAGATGGATGGACTGGCAGGGACCCTTTTGACAAACCGTGAAAGGGCCATGCTGCAGTCCCGTTTTTCCGTGGATCTGGCGCGCTCCATGCAGGGTGTGCGAGTGCGGATGAATGTGTTTGCCACATCCCGGGGTATCAGCATTTCCATCCGCATGCTGCCCGGCCGTCCGCCGACTCTGGATCATCTGAACCTCCATCCCCTGATCCGTCAGGCCTGCCGCCTCCCCAAGGGGCTGATTCTTATCTGCGGTTCCACAGGCTCCGGTAAATCCACCACCATTGCTGCCATGGTGGATGAGATCAATCAGACCCGCAGTGAGCACATCATTACTCTGGAAGATCCCATTGAATACCGCTTTGCCTCGGCAAAATCCTATGTGGAGCAGAGGGAGCTGGGTACCCATATGCCTTCCTTTGATCAGGGTTTGAGGGACGTGCTGCGTCAGGATCCGGATGTCATTGTGGTGGGGGAGCTGCGGGAGCCGGAAACCATCCGTCTGACCCTTAATGCCGTGGAGTCCGGTCATCTGGTCATAGCGAGCCTCCATGCCACCCATTCTGAAGATGCCTTTTACCGTATCTGTAATTCTTTTCAGCCGGAAATTCAGGATCTGGTGCGCAACCAGCTGGCTTCCACCCTGGCCCTTCTGGTGGTACAGCATCTGGAATATCTGCCTGAAGCGGGTTTCCGGGTGCCCGTGCTGTCTCTTTTGCAGGGAAGTTCCGGAGTGAAGGGCCTGATTCGTGAGAATCGTTTTTCCCAGATAGAAAGTGCCATACAGATGGGCAAGGAGGGAGGGATGATGACGCAGGAGCAGTATCGCAGGGATTTTTTAAAAAAACAGCAGAATCTCATGCCTCCTTTCCGTATTTTCCGGCCTTCCAGAGAGGATGTTACCGATCCTTCCTATGCGTCTTCTCTCGTGCTGGATGAGCAGAGGCCGGTTCAGGCACCGGGAATTTTGTCAGCCCTGGGTGAGCTGACGGGAGATGGCAGTATCAAAAAAAGCATCCCCACCAGTTTGCATCATGCCGGTGAGGATGCCTATGAAATTCAGGAAGACGGGATGTCCATGTCGGATATTATTAAGAACCTGTAGGGAAAAATTATGAAAAAAAGTTATTTTTGGGTCGGCTTTTTTTTTCTGTTTATACTGGTTTTTAGTAATTATGCCTTTTCTGATAGAAACACCTCAGGTGGAGTGAGTGTAAGGGGATATTATCGTCAAGATGGAACCTATGTACGTCCCCATACGCGTGCATATCCTCAAAAAAAAATATCCCCGCATTCTCCGGTGTCTTCGGTTTCATCTTTTAGTGATGTGGATTATTCTCGTTTATTTTTTAATTCAAACTATTCAGGTCAGGGTAGTTTTCAAAGCAATTCAAATAATACAATTAAAAAATGTGTATGTAACGGGGCTGTTGTATTGACCAATTTAGATAGTGTTGATTCAAGCTGTGTTTGTGAATATTTTGACTAAGTCAGAGAAAAACAAAAGAAAAAAAGGGGCATGAAAAGAAGAAAAGAGAAGGGAAAGAAGAAAGTAAAAGAAAAAAGGAAAAGAAAAGGGGCCTGCCCCCTTTTCTTAAAAACCATAGCTTAAGGAAATATTCAGTTCCTGAATATCCCCGTTAAATGGGATGTCGGACCGGCCCCTGTCCTGAGGACTGAGGTCGGCGGGTAAATCGCCTCTTTCTGACATCCACTGCTGCCAGCTGTACAGAATTCCCGCACTCCATGAAGGGCTGAGCTGCTGGCGAACACCCAGCCGGAAGATACGTCCTTCTCCCTCGCTTTTATGCGGGTTGTTGTCCGAAATATCACCCCATTCGGGGTTTCTTTCGGAAAATTTTGCATTATGGAAAAGGAGGGAAGATTCCACGGAAAGATCCGGCCGGGGCTGCGCTCTGAGATCCAGGCCGTACCACCAGCTGTTCCATTCGGAAAGCTCTCCTTTGGCTGGCTGCAGAGCGTCTCCTCCGGTGTTTCCGTACTGGGGATTCCTGGAATCCGGAGAATAGCCATGGTAGGAAAGACCCATCATGGGAATGAGGGACAGGCGCTGATTCAGCAGATCCCACTGGTAACCGATACCCGCCGCCATATCCATACGATCCGTACCTCTGGCGTAAGAGGTGTTTTGGCCTGTGTAGGGAATATCGTCGTGGAGGCGTTCCTGCTGAATGGAGGATTTAAAATGAAGCCGGTCCATGGAAAGTCGCAGGTCCACACCCTGAGAGGCATTCTGTGTGTTGGCCATATGCATGGCCTGATCCGCCTGACTCCAATGGGGGGAAAGGCGAGCCTGATTGTTGTCACGCAGGTGCATCTGCATGGAAAGTGCCGGTGGTTCCGTGTTGTAAGGAAGCTCGGGTTCTGCCCAGGCAAATCCTCCTGCCGCCAGAAAAAGAGACAGAAGAAGATAAATAGCTTTATGCCCTGGAATACCCTGTTTCATTGTTTCATCCTGTCCCGAAAAAGTTTTCAGGAAAATCGTTCATTGGCCTGCTCTAGCAGTATGCAGACCTTCTTTTCACTAAAGGCAAAAATATCACCGTTCGGATAAGAATGCAATGGACATCCGCACCGGTTTTTTACAGGGGCTTACGGAAATAGAGCACAAGGCTTTTGCCCATAACCGGGTTCAGCATGCGGTCCATAAAGCGCGTCAGTGCCGGTTTTTCCATGATATCCCACACAAGAAAACGGTGGTAGAGCCGGACAGCAGGGTGCTGATTTTTTGTGGGGCCGACAAGGCACTTGAGCCACCAGAACGGACTGTGAAGGCTGTGGGCATAGCCGCAGCCTTGATAGGTCAGTCCGCTTTTTTCAAGGATGCGGATGATGTCTTTTTTTCTGTAGATCCGTATGTGGCCCTGATTGGCATGGCTGTAGTCTTTGGCCAGCCACCAGCAGATCTGTTCCGGCCAGAAACGGGGAACACTGACCACAACGTCTGCTCCGGGTCTGGCCACCCGGACCAGCTCCCGGGCGGCAGAGGCATCATCAGGAATGTGCTCCATGACTTCAGAGCAGATGACGGCGTCAAAGGCATGGTCCCGGAAGGGGAGTTGGGTGATGTCGGCGGTGCTGAGTCCCCATGACCCTCCGCCATGCCATCCCATCATGTCATGATTCTGAAGACGTTCCTGCGCGGAAAGGAGGTCTTCGTGGCTGAGGTCAGCTCCAATGGCCGTAACTTTTTCAAGGCCATAGGCGGCCGCCGTATGGCGGCCGGGTCCGCTGCCGATATCCAGAATTTTCCAACCCGGCTGTATGTTCATGCGACGGAAATCAACGGTGATCACGGATAACCTCCCTGTAGGTTTCTACGGTTTTTTCCGCAGCATTTTTCCATGTGAAGTGTTCATGCACACGGGCATACCCCGCCGCTCCCAGCCGTTCTCTTCGGGCAGGGTCATCCAGCAGTTCGCAGATGGCTTCTGCCAGGGCATCCGCATTCCCCGGCGGAACAAGAAGTGCCGCATCTCCGGCAACCTCGGGAAGGGCTCCCCCGGTGGTGGAGATAACCGGTGTGGCCGTTGCCATGGCCTCGCCCACGGGAAGCCCGAAGCCTTCATAAAGGGAGGGGACAACGGCAATGGAGGCTCTGGCATATTCCCGCACAAATTGCCAGTGGTCTATTCTTCCTGTAAAATCAATAATATGGCCTATGTTGAGTTTGCGGATCAGTTTCTCAATACCACCCTTTTCCTTGGGTTTTCCAATGACCGTAAGGCGTACGGAATGGGTGCGGGATACTTTTTCCAGAGCCTGCAGCAGGTGGTAGAGGCCCTTTAGGGGCATATCCGCGCTGTTGGTGACGATCAGGCGTCCCGGCTCCCTTTGGATTTCGGGCATGGGAAAGAACAGTTCCGTTGAAATGCCATTGGGAACAACGGAAAAGCGGGAGGGAGAAATGGCATATTCCCGGGCGATGTCTTTTTTAGAAAATTCACTTACGGTGATAATTCTGGGTAGTTTTCTGCTCACCCTTTTCTGCATGCCGATGAAGGAATACCAGCGGAGGTGCTTGAATTTTTTCCATGGAGCCCGGACGCTGCGGATGGCGAGTTTCCGGTCAACGGTCATGGGGTGGTGTATGGTGGCAACGGTGGGAATTTTCTGGCTGATCTGCTGAATGCCGTAGGAAAGGCTCTGGTTGTCATGGATGATATCGTAGTCGTGGAGCCGGTTTTTGAGGAAGCGAACAGCCCGGAAACCGAAGGTGAAGGGTTCGGGATAGCCCATGGTGGAAATGCTGAGCCACTCCATGAGATTGACGGGATCTTTGAGCTCCTCAATGCGAGGGGTGCGGAACAGAGCCTCGGGATTGTAAAGATCCAGCGTTGGAACGGGAATCAGTCTGGCTCCTCCTTCGAGAAGAGGGTCCGGAGGCCCGGCCAGTACGTCCACTTCATGACCAAGATCACAGAGGGCCTTGGCAAGATTTCGTATATACACCCCCTGACCGCCGGAATGGGGATTGCTGCGGTAGCTGATCATGCATATGCGTAAGGGTTTTTCCTGGTTTTCTGACATAAAGGACTCCCGAGCTTGTGACTGATAGGGCTGTCCCGGTAAAAGAGAAGGTTTTGCACAGCACCTTTGCCCGGGAAAAAACCGATGGTAAGTGAGTCCCATATGTCGATGGAGCTTGTTTCGTCAAGGGCTTTTTTGGCGCGCAGGGCTTCGGGGCCTTACCGAAAGTCGCCGTAAAGCCCCTGGCTTGAGCCATGGGGAGGTTCAGTTTTCTCCCATGCCACCGCTGAGGGTGAAGGCGGTGAGATAAAGGTAGGCTACCTCTGTCGTAAGGTAGCGGTTCAGGATACTGGTGGTCAGGGCCATGACCCTGTCTTCATGGCCTTCCAGATCGTGGCGTGTATACGAAGAGAGGGCAATGGTAAGGGCGTGGTGAATACGGTCCGATCTTTTCCGGATGTCCGTTATACCGTTTGAGTCTTTGAAGCGGAAGGTCAGTTGCATGGATAAAAAACTCTGATCCGCAAGGTTGGTGGCAAAGCGAAACTGATAGCTTGGCAGGTGGGCCGTTTCTTCCAGAGGGGGTTGTATCCCCGGTTCAAAAAACATGCGCTGCTGCTGCTGGGCCTCCCAGGAACCACGGCGGGCCTGATAAATTTCTCCCAGACCCGAAAATGTGTACTTTTTATCGTAGTAGGGCTTATACAGGGCAAGCCCGATAACCACAGCAGCCAGTATGGCTGCGCCAATGCCAATGGAAAGGTATGTTTTCATGGTGCTCTCTCTCCTTTACGGATAGCCAAGGAAAGTAGCTTCAAAGGCAATACATAGTGTGTAGTAGCTCCATTCATCTCCGTCTCCAAGGTCAATTCTAAGTTCCGGTATGATGTCAAAGCCCCATGATAGCAGCACTTCCCTGTCATTTAAAGCGTCCATTTCCGCATAAATACGTTGCCCGACAGGGAAGGGGAGGGCATAGGGATTCTGCTCGTCTATGACCTCATAGTTTTTCAGGCGGGTGTGTTCGGGAACAAATACGGCCTCCCATCGCCACAATCTGGCATCGCCGGAGGCTTGTATTTTGGTAAAGGCTTCAAAGAGTACGGAAGTGTCCAGTATGGCACCCCTGCCATCGTCCCTGAGCATTGCGTGGTAGCCCGCCGGTGTGTTGACGGAGGCTTTCTGGTCCACCATAAGAATGAGACCCTCTTGAGAATACCGGGCATAGAGATGAAAGGGGGTGCCTTTGGTATAACCGGGACGGTTGATTCTGCCTTTTTCCAGCAGTACAGGTTCTCCATTGATGATCCTGAATTCCGGGTTACCCACAAAATACTCTCCCGGAACAAGGGTGTTGGGGTAGGTGGGGCGGTCAGGCGGTCTGTTTTCCACAGCGGCAATATACACACTGAAGTGGCTGGTTTCAAAGGTCAGGGTTTTATCTCTGGTATTTCTGGTTTTCAGGGCCATGTTCGTCCAGCGGTGGGCCAGAGGGTCAAAGTAGCGGGCCACGACCTGATAGTCCGGTATGGGTGTTCCATCGGCAAATTTTTCCCCGTAGGGAAGGGTTATGGTGACCGGAGATTCGAATATGAGGGGGTGGGGCTGAAACCGCACAGCCGGTCCGGCGGCCCGGCTGGAGGGCAGGGGCGCTGGCAGGGGTGTTTCGCTGATGCTAATGGTTTCCGTGGAGTAAAGGGCATCGGGTGGGATCCGTACTCCGGCACGGAAAAGGGGATTTTCCGGATCGGATACGCTAAGTTCGTCTCCCCGGTGATCCACGACTGCCTGAACGGCGGGTGGCGGGCTGGCGGGGGAGTCCGGTGCTGCTGGGGAATGGGTGCTCTCTTCGGTGCAGCTGAAGGTGATGGCAAGCAGGAGGCAGCAGAGAAATAATTTTGTGAAATGCATGATGGACTCCCTTGGCTAGGAACTGTGGATGCTGTCGTTTCAACGTGGAATCATGCAATATCTATGCCTTTTTGTGGATCTTGACCTTGCCGGGGTGGTGGCTTACATTCGCCAGACTGCCCGGTTCCCTGCCGGATGGAAGGTTTTTGATTATGGTGGGGCTGAAAAACAGGGAGAGCAGACCCGCTTATGTCAATGTCTGAGGAGGGTACAGATTTCATGAATAAGAAAATTACCTGTGAAGATGTTCAGCTGGCTCTTAGGCGTTTACCCACAGGTCTCTGTCGCAGGTTCCAGAGGATACCGGTACCGGAGCGCATGGCGGTTCTGGAAGAGGCCGGGGTTCCCGTTTCCCGCATGGGAGACGGGATGGAGGAAGAGGATATACGAAGTCTGGACAAGGCCATCCGCTATAAGGATTCCAAAGTACAACTCGTGCGCATGGTGCTGATGGGGCGTATAAAAAATGATATGGAAGACCCGGAAACAGCTGAAGCCATGGCAGCGTATATTCTTGAGCGTCACTCTCTTGACAGTGTTCATGACGTTTATGATGAACGGTACCGGGGAAAACCCATGCCCGATGCGGTAGTGAGTTCGTGATGGCGGAAACCGGGGATAGGGTTCGCGTCATTCTGGTTATGGCACGGACCCTGGACGGCAGGACGGCACGGGGGCCGGGTGATCCTCTGGGTTGGACGGAAAGGGCGGATAAAGTTCATTTTGCAGATTTCACCCGGCGCGTGGGAGTGGTCATCATGGGGGCAAAAACCTTTGATGCCATGGGAGCTCCTCTGCCGGGGCGAAAAAATATTGTTTTTACCCGGTCTCCGGAAAAACGGGCGGGAAACAGCCCGAACCTTGTGTTCACATCCGGACCCGTGGAAAAGGTGCTGGCTAATCTTGCGGATCAGGGATACAGAGAAGCGGCCCTTATTGGCGGCAGTGAGTTGAATGCTGTTTTTGCCAGAAAGGGCTGCATTGATGAAATGATGGTGACGGTCTCTCCCCTTTTTTTTGGTGAGGGGCCGGGCCTTTTTGCTGAAACGGTATCCATGGATTTGCAACTGGCTGGCGTGAAGCTTCTGGGGGAGAACTCCCTGCTTCTTCACTACAGAGTACGGAATGGGGGATGATACGGAAAAGCAGGAACAGCAGGCGGAACTGAACGATTTGTGCCAGCGTATTCAGGCGATGGAGCTTCCGGAAATCAGGCAGAATCTCATTGCACCGGATGTGAAGAATATTTCTCAGAAAGCTTTTGGAGAAGTGCTGCAGTCTTATCTCTGCGGTGACGATCCGGAGTATGGGGTGGTGGATGTCCGGTCGGAGTCCGAATATGCGAAAAATGCCATTCCCGTTGCCGTCTCCATGCCCATTCTCAATGACAGGGAGCGCCATGAGGTGGGTCTTCTGTATAAGCGTTACAGCCATAAAGATGCTTTGCGCTATGCTTTCCATCTGGCCAGAGAAAAGGAGGCCTCCTATGTGGAAAAGGCGCGCAGGTATGCCGGTGGCAGGCCCCTGATTCTTTATTGCTGGAGAGGTGGTGGAAGGAGCCGGTATGTGGCAGGGCTTCTGGGCAGGCATGGCGTTCCGGTTATGCGTCTGGAAGGTGGTCATAAGGGTTTTCGCAGGGAGGTCTATGATCTGCTGTACCATGGAAGTCTGCGGTTGTGGTCTCTGTCTGGCATGACAGGGTGTGGCAAGTCCGAGCTGCTGGAGTTTCTGGCAAAGACCCATCCATCCCTTCCCGTATTGCACCTGGAAGCACTGGCAGGTCATGCGGCCTCTGTTTTCGGACATATCCGGTTCGCCGGGCAGGGGGGGGCGGTGGACCAGCAGACCTTTGAAACCCGCCTGTATCTGGCGCTGTTGGCACATCGGCAGGCAAACGGTGAATTCCCTTTTTTTCTGACGGAAATGGAGAGCCGGAAAATAGGTGGTGTTCAGATTCCTCCGGCTCTTTTCAAGGCACTTGAAAATGGCCCCCATATCCGGTTGGAATCGCCTATGGATTTACGTGTGGCAAGGCTTACGCGGGAGTATTTTGGGGAGGATGGCAGGGGCAGGGATGCGGTTCGCGATGCCCTTCTTTATCTGTCAAGGCGGGTTGGCGGCCATAGGGTTCGGTACTGGCAGTCGCTTCTGGATAAGGGTGACACCGGTCTTTTTTTGCATGATATTCTGGTTGATTATTATGATAAAGGCTATAAAGGAGAAAAAACAGAGCCTTTTCAGGTCCTTTGCTGCCATGCTATTCCTGCAGCGGCTGAGACCGTTGCAGGAATATGGCAGCGCTGTTTCTGTCAGGACTCTTCGGGGTCAGCCGTGATGGCGGAGGAACCGTCCTTATGATGAAGTCTGTGGACGGATGTGATATCCTGAATGGCCGGGGTGTCCGCACAGAGACGGGTGATGAGGTCCAGCCGTGTAAGGCTTTGGAATCGCCCATCGTCGCTGCGGGGGGCATATTCCAGAATGTGGACCCATTCGTTGTCCACGTTCAGGATATCCCCGCACATGGCTGTTAGGCCGGCCATTTCATTGAGCATGGCAACGGTCCCGAAGCGTTGCTGCAGATCTTCGATGAGCAGTTTCAGGGAGCCAAGGCGCAGCTCGGGTACCTCAAAGGGTGTACGCAGCCGGGCGAGTTTCAGTACGGACCGGGTATCTCTGGTTTCCCATAAAAGATCTGTGATATCATCGGTATAGAAAACACTGATGCCGTTGTAACGCCCTGTGCCGTCGTATTCCGTAACCTGAACGAGGCTATCGGAAAGGGCGCGGATCTGGCCCACGATGGGGGTTTCTGAGAGATGCCGTCTTCCGATTTCCACCAGATCCTGATTTTTCTTGAAGTGCTTCAGCTTTTCGATAATCATGCCCGTGCCTGCCTCCCTTTGTACGATGAAAAAACTGTGTACCCCATAGTCGAGTTCCCCTGTCTTGTCAAAAGATCTGAGGGAAAATACAAAAAGAGACGGATAATCAGTGTTTTTTACTGGCTGCTGCTGGGCCGGTTTTCTGACGGGCAGTGGTACATGATCGGCTGGGGCTCCCTGTGCCGGAGTTCAGGTATGGGGTGCTTTGAAGAGGAGGATGCCGGGCAGTCCGGAGTCTTGTTCCGGATCAGGTATGCGTGCTGCATCCAGCCATTTGTTGATTGATTTGAAAGGAGATTGCATGCCAGGCGGAGATCTTACAACCATGATCCGGCAGGGAGCACCCGTTTATGTTTTATCCTGCGGACAGGGGATTAACGGAGAGCAGATGATCCGTTCTGTTCTTGTTCAGTTTCCCGCTGTTCGAAGCCGTGTGGTGCGGGTACCCCATATGCATGGGCCGCAGCAGATTCACGAGATTCTGGAGAAGGTACGGGAAGAAGAGGGCGTTGTCGCCTATACCATTGTCGACCCGGAGTTGCGGATGCTTGTGCAGAGTGAGTGCGAAAAAACGGGTATTCTCTGTGTGGATTTCATGGGACCGGCCCTTGATATGCTGGAGGCTGCCTTCCATGAAAAACCCCTGGGAGAACCGGGGCGTTACCGCAAGTTCAATCAGATAAATATGGACAGGGTGGCAGCCATTGAGTTTGCCGTGGCCCATGATGACGGGCTCAATCCCCAGGATCTGGGAAAGGCCGAGATAGTGCTGGTGGGGCTTTCCCGCTCCGGTAAGACCCCGTTGAGCATGTACCTTTCCGTCCATGGCTGGAAAGTGGCCAATGTCCCCATTGTAATCGGTATCCCCCTGCCTTCGGAGCTGATGGCCATTAACCGTAAACGCATTGTGGCCCTTTACATTGATCCTGAGCAGCTTGCCGCCCACAGGCAGATTCGCAGGAAGCGGCTGGGCCTCACCGACGATATGGCTTATACGGGTAAAAAAGAAGTCTTCCGTGAGGTTGAGTCCGTACGGGAGCTGTACCGCCGCCATGGGTTTGCCACCATTAATGTGAGCAATAAACCCATTGAATCCAGTGCCGAAGAGGTGGTGAGCATTATCGAGAAACGGTTCCCCGAGGGAGCTCATAAGCAGGGTAAACGCAAGGTTGCTCCCTGATTGCCGGGGTAGTGTTGGAGCCTGTTCGTTTCAGGGCAGAGAAGCCAGAGCCATATGAATGGCCGGTTTGGTGTACTCCATGCGGGTGACGGCATTGCCGGTAAGAATACCGATGAGCCCCTTGTCGTAGCCGATGCGGGGATTGTGGCTGAAGCCTGCTGCCTGAACCGCCGCATCCAGTTCCAGTCCTTTTTCTGTAACAAGGCGGCTGATTTCGGTGGGCAACTCAAAGGCAGGTCCAAGGCCGGTGAAGTAATCCTGACCATTGTAAAGCACGCAGGCCGTAAGGTTCATGTAGCCGGTGCGGGTCAGGGGAACGGGTATGATGCCCGATTCAATGCCGATTCCCAGAAAGAGGCCGTTATGCCATACGGCCTTTGCCCGGTTTCGGGCACCGGTGAGGGTGCTTTCAAAGCCCCTTGGCTGATCCGGTACGCCAGATGGAGCGTTTTCACAGCTTACATGGATGGAGGAGAAGCGGCCGGATTCTTCAAGTACCTGAACAAGGGCTTCCTTTTTAACGGGGTTGAGGGAACCTAAGCAGAAATGCATATTTTTTCCTTGGTCTGTAGCGGGTTTCTGTTAAAAGACCTGTCTGGCATCATTGCTTTGACAATGCAAAGCGGTATGAAGAGATTGTATGTGTCAGTTCAGCAGTTTTTGTTAGGTAATGTCATATCCGTAAAACAGTTGCCGAGGCACAATGTTTATTGTCCGTTACGCAATCGTATTCGTAAGAGCTTTTTGTCCTGTGCGGAATTGGCAAAAACTCTTCGTCACTCAAGCGTAAAAAGTCTGGTTGCTGCGGCAGCCGGTTTCGGCTTATCGCTTGAGTGTCGGAATCCGAAACCATGACAATATCACTTACAAACAGCCTTAGAGCCTCCGTGACAGACTGCCAGTATCGGGTTTTTACGCCCGGAAAGGATACCATGAGTACCACAGAAAATGCAGCACCTTCCCATTTTATCCGCAATATTATTAAAGCAGACATTGAAGCTGGCACCCATAAGGGTCGGGTGCATACACGCTTTCCCCCGGAGCCCAACGGGTACCTGCACATGGGTCATGCTAAATCCATTTGTCTGAATTTTGGTATGGCGGCAGAATTTTCAGGGAAATGCAATCTTCGCTTTGACGATACCAACCCTGAAAAGGAATCCACGGAATATGTGAATGCCATCAGAGAAGACGTGCGGTGGCTGGGTTTTGACTGGGAGGGCCGGGAATTTTATGCTTCCGATTATTTTGGCATACTCCATGATTTTGCAGTGGATCTCATTCGTGGTGGTAAGGCCTATGTCTGTTCCCTTTCCGCGGAAGAAACCCGTGCCTACAGGGGTACTCTGACGGAAGCCGGAAAAAACAGCCCCTACCGGGACCGGAGTGTGGAAGAAAATCTTGCCCTTTTTGCCCGTATGCGGGCCGGGGAATTGGATGAGGGCAGCCATGTGCTCAGGCTGAAGATTGATATGGCATCCCCCAACATGCTCATGCGGGATCCCACCATTTACCGTATTCGCAAGGTGCATCATCACCGGACAGGGGACGCATGGTGTATCTATCCCATGTATGATTTCACCCACTGCATTTCCGATGCTCTGGAAGGCATCACCCATTCCATCTGTACTTTAGAGTTTGAGAACAACCGGGAAATTTATGACTGGGTGCTGGACAACATTGATGCCCCGGCAAGACCTAAGCAGTATGAGTTTGCAAGGCTGAATCTTTCCTATACGGTCTTAAGCAAACGCAAGCTGATTCAGCTGGTGAAAGAGGGCCATGTTCATGGATGGGATGACCCCCGTATGCCAACCCTGTCCGGTTTGCGGAGAAGGGGGGTTCCTGCGGCAGCCCTGAGGGATTTTTGTGAGCGTATCGGTGTGGCCAAAAAAGACAGCACTGTGGATCTGGCCCTTTTTGAATATTGTGTCCGGGATCATCTGAATGCTTCCGCTCCCCGGCGCATGGGGGTGCTGGATCCCGTGAAGCTGGTTATCACCAATTATCCGGAAGGGCAGGTGGAGTGGCTGGATGCGGTGAATCATCCGGGAGATCCGGCATTCGGTAGCCGGAAGGTTTCCTTTTCCCGTGAACTCTGGATTGAACGGGAGGATTTTATGGAAGATCCCCCTAAAAAATTCTTCCGTCTTTCCCCGGGCAGGGAGGTCCGGTTGCGCTTTGCTTATTTTGTGACCTGTGAGGAAATTGTGAAAGATCCTGAGACGGGGGATGTGGTGGAAATCCGTGCTGTTTATGATCCCGAAACCCTGGGCGGCAATGCTCCGGACGGCCGGAAGGTGAAGGCCACCATCCACTGGGTATCCAAAAGTCATGCTATGGAAGCTGAAGTGCGGCTTTACGACCGGCTTTTTACTCAGGAAGATCCTGATGATATGCCCGAAGGAAAAAGCTTTCTGGATGCCCTGAACCCGGGCTCTTTTGTGCAGAGAAAGGCTTTTCTGGAACCTGCCATGGCTGATGCTCTGCCTGGAGAGGTCTTTCAGCTGGAAAGGGTGGGGTATTTTGCCGTGGACACGGACACAGACATGGAAAAGGCGAAGCTGGTCCTGAACCGTACCATCACCCTCAGGGACTCCTGGGCAAAAGTGGCCGGGAATCCCTGATGACCATACCGTCTCCTTCTGTGATGCTGTGGCGAAAGGGACTGCCCGGTCTGGCGGCACCCTTACGCCCTGTATTTTATGAAAAAACGGGTTTCATGCCTTGTGGCTCGGAGGATGCGGGAGGCTGGGTGCGGGCAGGAAAGTCCGGGGCGCATGGAGCCGTTATCAGGGTGTGCGGAGATTGCGGCTCTGCCTTTGATGTGGCCCTGTGGCTGGAGGAAAGGGGACTGCTTTCGGACTGGGATTCGGTTTTGGCAGAGAGCCAGAGCTCCGGTGTGGGGCAGTATGGCAGGCAGTGGGTTTCACCGGCTGGCAACCTCTATCTTGTCTGGAAACTGCCGGCCGTTTTCTCTGCAGCAAAAGGACTGTTGCCCATTATGCTGGGGGCTGGCCTGGCGGAGATTTTCCGGTGGAGGGGGGTGCCGCTGATGATCAAATGGCCCAATGATCTGGTTTTGGAAAACCGGAAGGTGGGCGGTATGCTGATACGTTCCAGGGGGGACTGTGTGCTGGCGGGTATGGGGGTGAACTTTGTTTCTGCTCCTTCCCGCCTTGCCATCAGAGAATCCAGCCCTATTGACGCAACATCCTTGAATCAGGGTGGATATATTTTTGACCCTTTGGAATTTTGGGCCAGTTCGGCGGAATATGCCAGAAAAATAATAAGGAAAAACATTGAAAACGGGTCGATTTATGATTTAATGATTGATTCGACTCAATGGCTATGGCGAAGGGGGCAGGCTGTCATGGTCTATCCGTCAGGAGGGGAAATTTTCCCTGCCATTCTGGCAGGGATTGCCGGAGACGGAGGTTTACGTCTGGTTACTGAAAAAGGGGAACAAATCCTCTATTCAGGCAGCATAGGCCCCGCATAGCATGTGTATGAACGGAAAATCAGGTTTTTTTGTTCTGCACCATTTTGGTTGATAGTCTGTTGTTAATCATTGCAAACCATAAAAAGGAAACAACACATGGGTGCACAAACCTTTGAAGAGTTTCGTTCAGAAATCCGGAGAAGACGGGAAACGGGTAATGATGTCCGTATTCTCATTGCCAACAGGGGTATCCCTGCCCGCAGAATTGCCAGGGCTGTCACAGAGCTGGGTGCAACGGCCTGCATAACGGCAACGGACATTGATAAAACATCTCCTGCGGCCATCGGAGCCAGAAAACTCATGCTTCTGGGCGAAAACCCCACAGCGTATCTGGATCTGGACCGTATTGTAAAAAAAGCCAGAGAAGAAGGCATCGAGGCCATTCATCCGGGATGGGGGTTTGGTGCGGAAGATGATTCTTTTCCTGCCAAGTGTGAAGAAGCCGGAATTATTTTTATCGGTCCACCCCAGAAGGCCATGCATGAGCTGGGCAATAAGGTGGCTGTCCGCGCGTTGGCCCAGAGGGTAGGGGTGCCTGTGGTACCCGGTTCCGAGGGTGCTGTCAGTATTCCGGAAGCAAGGGACATTGCCCGTAAGCTGGGTTTTCCCATCATGCTCAAGGCGGAAGGCGGTGGTGGAGGCAGAGGAATTTATGAGGTCTATTCGGATGCCGACCTTGAATCCAGTTTTGTGAAGGCTTCGGCTCTGGCTGAAGCCAGTTTTGGCAACCCCAGACTGTTTGTGGAAAGGCTGCTTTCTGAAGTCCGGCACATAGAAATTCAGGTGATTGCAGACAAGTACGGCAATGTTTTTGCTTTTGATGAGCGGGACTGCACGGTGCAGCGTAACCACCAGAAGCTCATTGA
The DNA here is from genome assembly GCF_026155325.1 of Desulfobotulus pelophilus. Taxonomy (NCBI): domain Bacteria; kingdom Pseudomonadati; phylum Thermodesulfobacteriota; class Desulfobacteria; order Desulfobacterales; family Desulfobacteraceae; genus Desulfobotulus; species Desulfobotulus pelophilus. Next base: position 52,904 of record NZ_JAPFPW010000012.1, read on the forward strand.
AATCACGCCCTCGCCCTGGCCGAAAATGACAGAGGAGCTGCGGGCACGCCTTAAGGAATACGCCATCCGGCTTGTGAAGGCAGTGGATTATTATTCTCTGGCCACGGTGGAATTTCTTGTGGACATGGAAGGCAACCCCTATCTGATTGAGGCCAACACCCGTCTTCAGGTGGAGCATGGAATCACCGAGTGCCGCTATGGGGTGGATCTGGTGGAAGAACAGATCGCCATTGCCTATGGCTGCACCCTGCGTTTCAATGATGAGAATACAAAGCCTCACCAGTATGCCATGCAGGTGCGCATCAATTGCGAAGATCCCAAAAAAGGTTTTTCTCCCAATGCGGGCCGTATTACCCGTTACACCTCCCCCGGTGGTCAGGGTATACGTATAGATTCGTGTATTACAGCGGGCTATGAATTCCCTTCCCAGTATGATTCCGCAGCCTCTCTGCTCATTGCCTATGCATCTTCCTGGACCAAGAATGTGGAACAGATGCGCAGGGCCTTGAAAGAATGCATGATTTCCGGTGTTAAAACCACCATTCCTTTTTTTAAGGTGGTACTGGACCGGCCGGAATTCGTTGCGGGAAACTATGACACAAAATTTGTGCAGAAAAATCCCGATCTTTTTGATTATGTGGATCAGCAGCCCGAAGCCCTGCGCCTTTCCCGCCTCATCGCAGAAATTTCCGCCAAGGGTTATAATGAGTATCTTGCCCTTGATAAGTACAGGGGCGTTCAGGATAAGCGCCTCGGGCCCTGTGTGCCTGTTATTCCCTTTGCTCCGGAAAGGGATTCCGTTGCCCATGTTCCCCTTCGAAGGGGGCAGAGCCGGGAGAGCATCCTTGATTATGTAAGAACCGCAGGGAAGGTGTTTTTTTCCGATACTACCTGCAGGGATCAGACTCAGTCCAACTCCGGTAACCGCTTCCGTCTGGCCGAAGACCGCATTATTGGCCCCATTCTGGACAAGTGCGGATTCTTCTCTTTGGAAAACGGCGGCGGTGCCCATTTTCATGTGGCCATGCTGGGGAACATGACCTATCCCTTTACGGAGGCCGATGAATGGAATGATTTTGCACCGGATACCTTAAAGCAGATTCTGATACGCTCCACCAATGTGCTGGGTTACAAGCCCCAGCCTAAAAATCTCATGCGTATTACAGGCGAGATGATCTGTGAGAATTATGATGTTATCCGCTGTTTTGATTTTCTGAACCACATTGAAAACATGCGGCCCTTTGCGGAAGTAGTGTTGTCCAAGCAATACAAGATTTTTCAGCCTGCCATTTCCATGAGTCACGCCAAGGGTTTTGATGCGGATCACTACCTTGGTGTTACGGAAGAGATCCTTGCCATGGTGGCGGATGTGGCCGGTATTTCCCTTGAAGAAGCCAGCCGTATCATTATTCTGGGCTTAAAGGATATGGCAGGGGTCTGTCCGCCCGCCATGATCCGGGATCTGGTAACAAAGCTTCGGGTAAAATATCCGGATCTGGTGCTGCATTATCACCGCCATTGTACGGACGGGCTTTTCTCTCCTGCCCTTTCTGCGGCAGCAAAAGCCGGATGCCATATTCTGGATGTGGCCATCGGTGCATCCGTGCGGTGGTACGGTCAGGGTGATGCCCTGGCAACGGCGGCCCTCATTGAAGAGGAGCATGGTCTTGATATCTGTCTGGACAAGGAAAGGGTGCGGGATGCGGGCTTTGTTTTAAAGCAGATCATGCCCTACTACGACCGTTACACGGCACCCTATTTCCAGGGTGTGGACTATGAGGTGGTGCAGCATGGCATGCCCGGTGGTGCTACCAGTTCGTCCCAGGAAGGGGCCATGAAGCAGGGATATATTCATCTTCTGCCCTATATGCTCCAGTACCTTGCCGGTATCCGTCAGATTGTCCGTTACCATGATGTGACCCCCGGCTCCCAGATTACCTGGAATACGGCCTTCCTTTCCGTGACCGGTGCCTATAAGCGGGGCGGGGAAAAGAATGTACGTAAACTGCTGGATGTTCTTGAAATGGTAGTAAGTACGCCGGAAGAGGCCCTGCCCGAAGAAATGAAAAAGGCAAGGCTTGAGATTTATCAGGAAGCCAATGATGCTTTCCGTGATCTGATTCTGGGTAAATTTGGCAAGCTGCCCTTAGGCTTCCCGCCGGAGTGGGTGTATGAATCCGCCTTTGGTCCGGATTACAGAAAGGCCATGGAAAAACGAACGGAAGATTCTCCTTTGCAGCACCTCGATCCCATGGATATTGATCTGGAGAAGGCGGCTCTGACAAAGACGCTGAACCGGGAGCCTACAAAAGAAGAGCTTGTCCTTTACCTGAATCATCCCGGGGATGCCCTGAAGACCATACGTTTTCAGGAAAAATACGGAGATCCCAACAATCTGCCTCTGGATGTCTGGTTTGAAGGCATTGAAAAGAACAGTTCCTGCTCCTTCAAAGACAGCCGGGGGATGCCCCATGAAATGACCATTCTGGATGTTTCCCTGCCCGATGAGGATGGTAATGCCGTGGTCCGCTATCATCTGGATTCGGAAATCATGACCCATGTGGTCAAGGTGACAGAACCCCTCAGGGGCGGAACCGCAGGCATGGAAATGGCGGATTCCGATAATCCCTATCATATTTCATCGCCTTCCAATGGTGATCTGTGGGTAACCCATGTGAATGTGGGAGATATGGTGAAGGCCGGTGAGGAGATATTCAATATTTCCATCATGAAGCAGGAAAAAGCCGTGCTTTCCACCGTGGATGGCCGTGTGAAGAGAGTGTTAAAATCTGCCCGTTATCAGGTGGACCGCAAAATGGTTCCTGTTAAAGACGGTGAACTGCTGGTGGAGCTGGAACCGGTTTCTGCCAACCGTTGTACGGACTGTGGTGTTCCTGTGCAGGAAGAGTTTGTTTTCTGCCCGTCCTGCGGTAAAAAACAGGGCTAGAGCTTGACATCTTTCCTGCTTATGCCATGACAAGAGGCGGCCTGTGGGCCGCCTCTTCTGCGTATGGGTTTTTCTCCGGGAGCGGATGCCATTGTGGGCTACACGGGTCCCGCACTCCTACACATCGGAAAAGGACAGGCTGGTGGTAATGATTTCCCGCAGGGATGAAAAAAAACTATCCGCTGAAACCCTGAACCAGCGCGCGAGGGAACTGGCCAAAGAGTCGTCGATCATGATTCTTGGCACCTGCGGGCCGGAAGGCCCATGGGCTGCACCGGTGTATTATGTCTTCTCCGAAGGTACATTCTGGTTTTTTTCATCGCCGGAATCCCGTCATATCCGCCATGGAAGGCAGGCATCGGCCAGTGTGTACCAGGATGGAGGTCACTGGAAAAAGATCAGGGGGCTGCAGATGACAGGGCGCATTCGCCCCGGTGGCAGTGGTTCGGCCTCTGCCTTTGCTAAATACGTAAGGAAGTTTTCCTTTATACGGGAAATGGCCGGTGCGGGAATGTGTGACCCCGCACAGTTCGGGGAACGCTTTGGCAACCGTTTTTTTCGCTTTATACCGGAGTATGCTCTGTATGGAGACAACCGGTTGGGTTTTGGCTTCAAGGAAAAGGTTGCCATGAAAGAAGGAGAAAACCCATGAAATATGCAAGTCTTTGGGAGGCCGTAAGGGATCTGGAGAAAAAGAGAGATCTGGTTCGTATCCGTGAAGAGGTGGACCCGGATCTTGAAATGGCGGCCATCCACCGCAGGGTGCAGGAGGCGGGAGGACCGGGCATCCTTTATGAAAGAGTAAAAGGTTCTCCCTTTCCTGCGGTTTCCAATCTTTTCGGCACACTTGAAAGGGCCCGCTTTCTTTTCCGGGATACACTGGCTGCGGTGCGTACTTTGGTGGAAGCCAAGGCAGATCCTGCTATTTTTTTGAAACGGCCATCCCGCCTCCTTTCCCTGCCGGGGAGCCTTGGAGCATCCCTCCCCATACGGAAAAAAACAGGGCCTGTTTTAGCCTGTGAAACCCGTATATCAAGTCTTCCCGCCGTGCGATGCTGGCCCAAAGATGGTGGTCCCTTTGTGCTTTTGCCTCAGGTTTTGAGTGAAGATCCTGAAAAGCCGGGTATTTTTTCCACCAACCTTGGCATGTACAGGGTGCAGCTTTCCGGAAATGACTATATTCAGGATGAGGAGGTGGGGCTGCATTATCAGATCCGCCGGGATATAGGCATCCACCATACCAAGGCTGCTGCCATGGGTAAAAGGCTTCCCGTAAGCGTTTTTGCAGGTGGTCCTCCGGCCCATACTCTGGCTGCGGTCATGCCCCTTCCCGAAGGCCTTTCGGAGCTGGTTTTTGCCGGTGCCCTTGGAGGACGCAATTTCCGCTACGCCCGCAGGGGCGATCATATTATCAGTCTGGATGCGGATTTTTGCATCACAGGTTATCTGGCCGAAGGAAAGAAGCCCGAAGGTCCCTTTGGGGATCATCTGGGTTACTACAGTCTTGTACACGATTTTCCCTATCTGGAGAATGTGCGGGTTTTCCACCGGAAAAATGCCATCTGGCCCTTTACGGTGGTTAGCAGGCCCCCTGCGGAAGATACGGTTTTCGGTCAGCTCATCCATGAGATCACAGCTCCCATGGTGCCCGTTTCTCTGCCAGGTGTGGCAGCTGTCCATGCCGTTGATGCGGCAGGTGTTCATCCTCTGTTGCTGGCCATAGGCCATGAGCGTTTTGAGCCTGCTACATCAAGGCCCATGGAGCTGCTCACCCAGGCTTCGGCCATTCTCGGTTTCGGCCACTGCTCCCTTGCCAAGTATCTCTTCATTGTGGCAAAGGAAGATGCGCCCAAGCTGGATGTCCATGATATTCCATCTTTTTTTACCCATGTTCTGGAAAGGGTGGACTGGTCAAGGGATCTGCATTTTCATACCCGGACCACCATGGATACCCTTGATTATTCCGGAGACGGGGTCAATCAGGGTTCCAAGCTGGTGGTGGCGGCCTGTGGTCCTGTCCGTCGGCGGCTGGGAAGAAGGCTGCCCGATGGTCTGTCTCTGCCCTTGGGCCTTGACCGGGCGGCCCTTGTCATGCCGGGCATTCTGGCCGTGTCCGGTGAGGCTTCCGGCGGTTCTTCCGCATGGGATGCGGAAGAGCTGGCTGCTTTTTTGGGCAATGATCCGCAATTCAAGGAAGCCTTCCCCCTGATCCTTCTGGTGGATGATGCGGATTTTGTGGCGAAACGGGAGGCAAACTGGCTGTGGGTCACCTTCACCCGGAGTGATCCGGCAAAGGATGTTCATGGCGGAGGCAGCTTTATCCGCAACAAGCACTGGGGCTGCACCGGTCCCCTGCTCATTGATGCCCGCATCAAGGGGCATCATGCACCGGGGCTGGAGACGGAGCCTGCCGTTGAAAAAAGGGTGGATGCGCTGGCCGCAAAGGGCGGGCCTCTGTATGGATTGATTTGAATGGTGTGGGTTTATTGTTTTTTTGTGTCTCATAAGTTAATTACTCAAGTCAGAAACTTGAGACACTAAATTAAGGGGCGTTTAAATATGAAAAATCTACGACTTTAAGATTTTATCATTTAAAATCAAAGCATTGTGGCAAGTCCGAAACTTGAGTTAATTAAATAGGAACTCTTGAGTATATTGAGTTTATTTCTTTTAATTCGGTAGCTTAGTGGTGTGGTCCGGCACTGATCGAAATGAGTTTGAATCCGGTACAAGTTACTCTACGACAAGACGCCCTAACAGGGCATGGGTTGCTGTTCAGCATAATTTTCCAGGTACCCTACCTGCCAGACAGCTACACAGGCCTTCAAAGCTCTGATCCGAAACGATTGCAACGTCACTTGCAAATAGCCTGGGTGCCTTGCAGTAACAGCGAAGCTGCTGCCGTTGCAGCATTGGAGATTGAGAATAAACTGTGCGGAACAATTGCATAAAATATTGTGATATGCTGAGATCTGTATCAGGCCCTGATACCCTGAACACTCAGAAAAAAAATGGAGAATTGCCACCTATGGAAGTAACCCTGAATCTGAATGAAGATCTTGTGAAGTGGTATCAGAAGCGTTCGGCTAATTTTGGGCTGGACCTTGATGATATGGTGGATTTTGTGCTCAATGCTTATGCCAAGAAAACCGATCCCAAAAAAACCGCCGCCATCCCCTGCAGGGCAAGGGCTGCCGCAGGCATGAGCGAGGAAGAGGCTCTCCGTTATGTGCATTTTCCCCTTGAAAAACGTCTCTGGCACGGGGCAAGGGAACTGGCGGAAAGGACGGAGATGGATGCCACCGAGTTTCTGACCCGTGTGATCGTGGATTTTCTGGAAGAGCAAAAGGCCTGATTCAGTAGGGGCAGGCCCTTTGAGCCTGCCTTTTTCTCCGGGAAAAGTACCGGGGTGAGGGTTTCATATCCTGTAATGAATCTAGGAATTTATGTAATTATTTAGTATGTTTTATCCTGAAAAACTGTTCTTTCATGTCAGCATCTTGGTTCGAACAAAAGACAATCGGGCTGTTTGTCAGTGATATTGCAATCGTTTCGGATCAGAGCTTTGAAGGCCTGTGCGAAAAAAGCGGCAAACTGTCTGAACCGCCATAAAGGCAGCGTGCTTACGCCTGCTATGGTAATCAAAAAGCTTATCCTGCCTGTGGCGGGGAGTTTTTGCCGCTTTCGCACAGGCCAAGAAGCTCTACGAATAAGATTGAGTTACGAACAAATGGCTCGGTTGTCTATGTACCTGATTGAAAGTTTTCGATTTGTTAAAGGAAAATTGTGCTGAAGAGTTACGAATTTGTCTTATGTTATAATGATCAGGGATACGGGACAGCCCATGTATAATCTTTTTTCCATGACCTGTGCCGATCTGGAAAACTGGCTGCGCCTCCGCCATGGCAAAGGTGCCTTCCATGCAAAGGCTCTTTACCATGAGGTGATGGGAAGGGGAAACAGTGATTTCGCCCTGCATCCGGCCTTTGAAAAATCACAAAAACTGGCGCTGGCGGTAGAGGGGTCCCTTGCTGTTCCCGAGGCCCGGATTGTGGAAACGGCAGGCACCGGGGATTCCTTCAAGTTTGTCACAGCTCTGGGTGACGGGCTGCGCATTGAATCCGTGATTCTCACCATGGAAAGCCATGAAACCCTCTGCCTTTCCTCTCAGGTGGGCTGCCGCATGGGCTGTGCTTTCTGCGAAACGGGAACCATGGGGCTTATCCGCAACTTACAGCCCGAAGAGATAGTTTTGCAGGTGATGGCCGCCCGATACCAGTTGCAGCGGCCCGTCCGCAATGTGGTATACATGGGAATGGGAGAACCCATGGACAATCTGGATGCGGTGCTGAAAGCCGTGGAGATTCTCTCGGATCAGCGGGGGCTTAACATTCCTTTGCGGCGGCAGACCCTTTCCACCGTAGGCATTGTGCCGGGCCTCCAAAGGCTGGCTTCCATGAAAGCCATGAGGCCTTTGCACCTTTCCTTAAGCCTTACTGCAGCCACCGATGAGCTGCGCAGTGAGCTGATGCCCGTAAACCGGGCCTTTCCTCTGGCTTTGCTTAAAAAAACGCTGGCGGAATATCCCCTGCCATCGGGTGGAGCCATTCTCCTTGCCTATGTGCTGATTCCCGGTGTGAATGACAGCAGAGACGATGCCATGGCGCTGGCGGATTTTGCAGAAGACTTGCCGGTGCGCATCAATCTCATTCCCTATAATCCCGGAACCGGCGGCAGGTGGCCTGCCACAGAGGATCAAGACATTCACCGCTTTGGTGCCCTTCTTTATGAAAAGGGGCTTTTTGTGAGAAAGCGCTGGAGCCGGGGCAGGGAGGTGATGGCCGGTTGCGGGCAGCTGGGGGGCAGGCCGGGAAAAGACAGCAAAGAAAAACAGGAGGCCACATGAAAAGAATGGAAAAGGATCATATTCTTGCACTTCTTGTCCGTAGCAAGCCCGTCCTTGAAGAGCGTTTCGGGGTGACCCGGCTGGCATTGTTTGGTTCTGTGGCAAGGAACGAATCATCTGCAACAAGCGATGTGGATGTGATGGTGTCCTTTGACGGCCCTGCAACTTCGGAGCGTTATTTCGGGGTTCCGTTTTTTCTTGAGGATTTGCTGGGGGTCTCCGTTGATCTTGTCACGGAAAAAGCCCTGCGCCCTGAACTTCGTCCATTCATTGAACGGGAGCGTGTTAATGTCTGATTCTGTCCGTAGGGAGTGGAAATTTTACATCGATGATATGATAGAGTTTGCAGAGAAAGTGCTGCTTTATACGGAAAATATGGGGCAGTCAGATTTTATAGCAAGCGGCTTAAATTATGATGCCACAGTACGAAACTTTGAGCTGATAGGTGAAGCGGCCAAACATATTCCTGCGGAAGTCAGAGAAGCAAACCAGTAGATTCCATGGTGTCTTGTTATTGCCCTGCGTAACAGGCTGATCCATGCCTATCTCGGCATAGATAGCGATACCCTGTGGAGTGTGATCCGTGATGATGTCCCGGTTCTTCTGGCTGACCTGCAGAAGCTGCGGCATATAAATTCAGATTAAAGCCCGGAATATGACATTCAGGAGGCTTCATGAAAAATACAAAGGCCCGGATGTGTCCGAAGTGCGGTAAAATGGTGAGCCATGATCAGGATCAGTGTCCATGGTGTGGTCAGAAACATCCCGGTAATCCCCTGCTTCCTGCCAATCTTGTTGCACGCATGGGAAGGCCGGGGGAGATCATCCGCATACTGATCTGGGTGAATGCCATTTTATACCTTGCCTCTCTGCTCATTAATCCTGCGGAAACCAAGTGGACCATGAATCCCTTTACCGCCCTTTCTCCGGATACCCGCAGTCTTCTCATGCTGGGTGCGACGGGAACCTTTCCCGTTTATCAGATGGGAAACTGGTGGACCCTTATTACGGCGGGTTTTCTCCACGGCAGCCTGCTCCATATCCTTTTTAACATGGCGGCCCTTTATCATGTGGGGCAGCTGGCGGAGAGGGCATTTGGTCCTTTCCGGATGCTTCTCATTTATCTTCTCACCAGTGTGGCAGGGTTTGCCCTTTCCCTTGTGGGTGGCGTGTACCTGACCATCGGGGCTTCGGCGGCGGTATGCGGTCTCATCGGAGCGCTTCTCTACTATGGAAAACGCAGGGGAGGCTTCCATGGAAAGGCGGTGTATCAGCATACTCAAGGCTGGATTATCGGTCTTGTGATCATCGGTTTTCTGATGCCCAGCATCAACAACTGGGGTCATGGAGGCGGACTTGTGGCGGGAATCCTGGCGGCTTTTGTTCTTGGCTATTCCGAAATAAGACCGGAAACACCCGGTCTTCGGATGACAGTCCTTGTCATTGCTCTGGCCGTGCTGGCCCTTCTGGTGTGGGTGGCCTTTACGGCTCTGATTTACAGGGGAAGCATAGGACGTCTGATATAGGTGAAGAATTCGGTGCCGTTTTTTCTGCTGCTGATGGTCAGGGGCAGGGAATGGCAAAACATACACCCATAAAATGGTAACGGCTAAGGATTCTTTCGTCCGGCAGTGGAAAAGAAGATGTTGCATGATGGCAAGCCTTTGTATTTTCTCCATGGTTTTGTCCCTATGCGGATTCGGCTGGATCGTTACAGAAGAGTTCCGTTGCGGGGAGATGATCATGATTGATGCTGTAATTGGTTTTTTAAATACCCTTTTCTGGAGTTATATTCTCGTTTACGGCCTGCTTGCCGTGGGCGTTTTTTTTACACTGCGGCTGGGTTTTATTCAGTTTTTCCAGTTCGGGGAAATGTTCCGTGTGGTGTTTGCTGCGCGCAGGAAGGATGGGGCGGGTATTTCTCCCTTTCAGGCCCTTTCCGTGAGCCTTGCCTCCCGCGTGGGAGTGGGAAATCTTGCTGGTGTGGCCGTTGCCCTGCATCTGGGGGGAGCCGGAGCCATTTTCTGGATGTGGTTGATGGCACTGTTCGGTATGGCTACGGCCTATGCCGAAAGCACTCTGGGCCAGCTGTATAAAACCACCAATCACGACGGCAGGTATCGGGGAGGGCCGGCTTTTTATATAGGCCGTGGGCTGAAGGCACCCTGGGCGGGCGTTCTTTTTTCTCTTGCACTGATTCTTTCCTTCGGCCTGGTGTTCAATGCGGTGCAGGCCAACGCCATAGCAGGGGCCATGAATTTCGCCTTTGATGTTCCCCTGTGGGCAACGGGTCTTGTGGTGGCGGCCTGTGCCGGTGTGGTGATTTTTGGCGGTATCCGTCAGGTAGCCAAGGTGGCGGCTCTTGTGGTTCCTGTCATGTCATTTTTTTATGTGCTCCTCGTTCTCGTTATCCTTGTGATGAATATCACGGCGGTGCCGGATATGCTGAAACTGATTGTGCTGTCTGCGTTCGGTCTGCAGGAGGCTGCGGGAGGTATCATGGGGGGGCTGACAGCAGCCATGCTCAATGGTGTGAAACGGGGCATGTTTTCGAATGAAGCGGGCATGGGTTCGGTTCCCAACATCGCAGCCTGTGCAACGCCCAGTCCCCATCATCCGGCATCCCAGGGTTTCGTTCAGGCCCTGGGGGTATTTCTCGATACCATTGTCATCTGTACGGCAACGGCTGTCATGATTCTTCTTTCCGGGATCTTTCTGGAACCGGGAGCCGATCTTAAAGGCATTGAAATTACCCAGATGGCGCTGGCTGCCCATGTGGGAGCCATCGGGAATTATTTTGTGGCTGTGGCCATTCTCTTTTTTGCCTTCACCTCCATCATTGGCAATTATACCTATGCGGAAAATGCCCTCACCTATATCGGTTGTGCTGGGCGCACGGGCGTGATGCTTCTTCGGGCAGGGCTGGTTCTGATGGTTTTCTGGGGTGCCCAGCAGACGGTACAGCGTGTTTTTGATGCGGCGGATGCCTCCATGGGATTGATGGCCACCATCAACCTTGTGGCCATTGTTCTGCTTTCCGGAACGGTGGTAAAGCTTACCCGGGATTATCTCCGCCAGAAAAAGGAAGGTGGAGATCCCTGTTTTGACCTTGGGGATTATCCGGAACTGGAAGACAGAATCGATACGGAAGTGTGGACAAAACGGTAGTGATGGGCTGCCTGGCAGGGAAAAATCCCTGCCCAGGCAGTTCGTTGAATCCTCATGCAACCCGGTACTCACTGGTGGGAGAAAGTCTGGTGGGTGTTTTCCCCGAATCCGAAAGTTTCGGCCAGCATTTTCAGGGTATCCGGTGATACGCAGAGACTTCCAAGTTCTTCTTCGGAAATCCATGCGGCTTCCTTTGCGTCGTCTCCGGCTCTGGGCTGGCCTTCAAGATAGTGGCCCAGCACATCCACAATGAGATAGTGCCAGATAATACGGTCCTGCCCGTCTTTCTCCAGAAGATCCATTACCCAGACCACCTTTCCTGCCCGGATACGGATACCTGTTTCTTCAAAAATTTCCCTTTCCGCAGCCTCGCCATAGCCTTCTCCAAGGCGCATTTTTCCACCGGGGATGGCCCAGTATCCCGCAGCCGGAGCCTTGCCCCGTTTGACCAGAAGCACTTTGTTTTCATGGAAGACGACAGCTCCCACGGCAGGGATCGGGTAAGCGGTTTTTTCTGTCATCGGACACCTTTTTTGCTGAATAGCTGTTGTTTCTCCTTGAAAATGTGCATACTTTTCCATGAAATATCCCTGCCCTGCAAGGATTTACTTTTTTTAAAATACCATGGAGGCTGTATGATCCGGGCCCAAGCCCTTGAAAAATCCTATCAGGTGAACGGACGTACCCTTGCTGTGATCCATCCCATGGATCTTCATATAAGGGCCGCTTCATTTTCGGCCATTCAGGGGCGCAGCGGTTCCGGCAAAACTACCCTTCTGACCCTGCTTTCCGGTCTGGACAGGCCAACGGGGGGGCGTCTTATTCTGGATGAAGACGATATCACGGACTGGCCTGAATCCCGCATGGCCGCCTTCAGAAACCGCAAAATCGGTTTTGTGTTTCAGGATTTCCATCTGATTCCCGGCATGACGGCTCTGGAAAATGTGCTGTTTCCCGCCGAGCTGTCCGGAAGCTCCCATGCCCGTGAACGGGCGGAAAGTCTTCTGCGGCAGGTGGGACTCTGGGAAAGGAGGAAACACCTGCCCCGTCAGCTTTCCGGCGGAGAGCAGCAGCGGGTTGCCATCTGCCGTGCCGTGGTGAACCGGCCGAAAATCATCTTTGCCGATGAGCCCACAGGCAACCTGGATTCGGCGGCGGCGGATGGGGTCATGCAGCTTCTGGTGGACCTGAAGGAGCAGGAAGGGGCTACCCTTGTGGTGGTGACCCACAGCCGGGAGGTGGCGGAGCAGGCCGATCGTGTGATCACCCTGGCCGACGGGGAGGTTGCCCATGACAGCGGCGCTTAGGATGCTGGGCCGTATTCCTTCGGAGTGGCGTCATGCTCCGGGAACGGCCCTTTTGTTTTTTGCCTGTGTTTTTCTTTCCGTTGCCGCTTTTTCCGGTGTGGAGAATCTGCGCATGGCCGCAGACCGTATGCTGAAACAGGAGGCCAGAAGCTTTATCGCATCGGATATGGAGATTCGCTCTGCCTTTTCCTTTTCCCATGGTGCCATGGCTGCGGTGAAGGAGCTGGAGGAAAGCGGGCGGATACGCACGGCCTTTGTGACGGAATTTCTTGCCATGGCCCTGCCCGATAAAGGCCGTACCGGTCTTGTTTCCGTCAAGGCCGTTTCAGAGGGTTACCCTTTTTATGGCAGGGTGTCGCTGGCATCGGAACAAGGTCTCAGGGAGGTGCTGCAACCGGGAATTCTCATTGCAGAGGCCACGGCACTGCGCCGTCTCGGGGTTGAGGAAGGGGACAGCCTGCAGTTGGGAGATGCTTTTTTCACCGTAAAGGATATGGTTTTGTCGGAGCCGGATCGTCCCATTGATGCGGCAGGGTTAGCACCCCGGGTTTTCATCCATCATACAGACCTTGATGCTACGGGCCTTGCCGTTACAGGGAGCCGTGTCCGGTATCGTCTTCTGGTGGCTTTAGGAGAAGAGGATGACAGAGCGGCTGTGAAAGCCCGGCTGTCTGCAGCTCTTCTTGACGGAACAGAGGAACTGCGTACCTATGAGGACACGGGTAACCGGGCTTTGCGCTGGATGGACTCCCTGTTTTATTATCTGCGCTTCTGCGGTATTGGCATTCTTGTTTTGTCCGGCTTTGGCATACGGGGCAGCCTTGTGGCTTTGTGGATGCAGAGGGAAAAGGGTGTGGCCCTGATGAAAACCTTAGGGGCAACGCCCTTTCAGGTGGGTTGTCACATGGCCCTTTTTCTTGCATCCATCGTAATTCCTGCCCTTCTTGCGGGCTGGCTGGCAGGCTGGGCACTGGCCCTTGCCATGGGTTCCTTTATGGCGGAGATGCTGCCGAGGGGGCTTGTTTTCGGGTTTTCCTTTGAAACCCTGCTGCTGACCCTTCTGGTGGGCGGTGGATTCACCCTTTTGTTTTCCATTCTTCCCTTCAGCCGTATGGTGGCAACACCTCCCGTGAGAATTCTGCAGCGGGGAGAAAACAGCGGCAGAGCTGGAAGGCTTGCCCGTATTCTTTTCTGGGCAGGTGTGGCAGGGCTTTTTGTTCTGGCAGCCCGTATGTTACAGGAGGCGGGGGGGAGCCGTGTACCCGTACTGATTTTTATGGGTTCCATGGGAGCCACCGCCGCCGCGGCCTGGTTTCTGGTGCAGCTGGCCACCCGGTTTCCCGCCAGAGGCGCAAGGCACAGGGTGGTTATGCAGGCGTTGAAACGGCCGGGGGCCACGCCCGTTGCCACCGTTGTTTCCATGGCCATTGCCACAGGACTTGTTCTGGCTCTGGTGCTGATGGAGCGGAATCTCTCAAGGTTGTTTATCGATGCCTTTCCTGAAAATACTCCCAATCTTTATGTGATAGACATTCAGCCATCCCAGAGGGAGGCTGTGGAGGAAATTCTGGGGCCAAAAGCTCTGTTCTTTCCCATGGTGCGGGCGAGGGTGATGGCTGTGAATGACAGGCCCATTGATGCTGCTGCGGAAAGGAAGAAACGGGGGGATAACCTTGGCAGGGAGTTCAGCCTTACCTGGCACGGTGCCATGGAGGATGAAGACCTTCTGGAAGGAGACACCCTGTTTCAAGATGATCTGGACGAAGCTCAGGTTTCCATTCTGGATTATATTCGGGAGACTTATCCCCTGCGTGTGGGAGACCGTATCACTTTCCGCATACAGGGGGTCTCCATGACAGCTGTGATCACCAGTGTGCGAAAAAGGCAGGATGGAAGCCTGCGGCCCTTTTTTGTTTTTAACCTCAGGGAAAAGGATCTTGGGGATGCGCCCCATACCCTTTTTGCGGCCCTGTCTGCGGACGGGAAAAATCAGGAGATACTGGAGCGGAACCTTGCGGAACAGTTCAGTAATATCCGTATTATTGATGTTCGGGAGATGATAGATCGACATGCGGATCTTGCACGGCAGATGGCAGGGCTTTTGCGGGCTTTTTCCATGGTCGCCTTTGGTGCGGGAATTCTTGTGTGGCTCGGCGGCCTTGCGGCAACGGCTGCGGATCGGGCAAGGGATGCTGTCCTGCTTCGGGTGGTGGGAGCGGACCACCGCTTTCTTCTGGAGACCGGGGTACTGGAAACGGGTATTCAGGGGCTTTTTGCCGTGGGGCTGGGCTTTCTCATTGCAGAAGGCCTTGCTGGCTTTGTGGTGGTGAAGGGCTTTGGTCTGGATTTCAACCCGGAGTTTCTTCTTCTGGGTGGATGTTCCGTGCTGGCCCTGCTGGTGATTGTTCTTCTCGGGACAGGGGTTGCATGGCCCTCCATGGGAACACGGCCTGCGGATGCCGTACGGGGTCGGAGCAGGTAGAAAATTATTGGATGAAAGGCGGAGAGAATTGATGAAAAAAGTATGTTTCTGTCTGGTCTGCGGTGTGCTTCTGCTCAATCTGGGCTGTGACCGTAAACCAGAGGCGGAAGTTGCTGGAAAAGTGGCCATGAAAACGGAGTATACCATCGTTGCCATGGGAGACAGCCTGACGGAAGGCCTTGGCGTGCTGCCGAATGAGGCTTATCCTGCCCGTCTGGAGCAGATTCTGCAGGAGAGGGGATGGCCCGTTGAAGTTATCAATGCAGGGGTCAGCGGTGAGACCTCGGCGGGTGCCCTTTCACGGGTGGACTGGATTATCAGCCGTCTGAGGCCGGATCTGGTCATCCTTGTCAGCGGTGCCAATGACGGTCTGCGTCGTATTGCCGTGGATGACATGGAGAAAAACCTGGATGAAGTGCTGCGCCGTATGGATGCGGCGGGTATTCCAGTTATTTTGGGGGGGATGCAGATGTTTTTCAATCTGGGTCCGGCCTATGTGAAGGAGTTTGAGGCGGTGTATCCGGGACTTGCCAAAAAATGGGATGTGGAGCTGATTCCTTTTTTTCTGGAACGGGTGGCTGGTGAACCCTCCATGAACCAGTCCGACGGGATTCATCCCAATGCAAAGGGCTATGAAAGGATCACGGATCAGCTTCTTCCCTTTGTGGAAAGAGAACTTGAAAAACTCCAGTCCGAAACCTGAGATTCTGATAACCGTATACCATTCTTCTTTTTTTGTGAGCTGCCTGAGCAGTTCTTCCCGATTATAATCCTGAATAGTCGTATAAATGTCAATAAAACCGAAGTGTTGTTCAAGCTTAACCAGATCTGTTGTGGTGATACAGCCCGCTTATGGTCCGATATCCTCTATTCTATCCTCCTGTTGATACAAAGGTATACAGCCCATCCAGCACGCATGACCGGGAAGGGGCTCTCCTTTTTCCTGCGTCTATGTTTTGCTGCTGGTTATCAATGTTGGATTGCCGTCTTCTCCAAGGGCTTTATACAGGCTTGCACGGGTGACTCAGGCTTTTTTAGCGACCTCGCCCATGCCGATTGCTCTGGCAGCGGTATTTGGGGCGTGAATGAAGTCGGATTTGTCACCAGTAGCAGCAACTTCCGCCGCTAACCTCACACGATCAATCCGTATTTTTCCTGCCTGTTTTTTTCATTTTGTATTGCATTGAAACGAATAGTTCATTTTTTCTATAAGATTTTTGTTGCCATGCCGATATATCTGTAAAGAGATTTCCAGTTGATCTGACCTGCCAGAAAAAAATGCCTGTAAAGGCCAAAATCATATTATCAATAAAACCAATCTGGATTGATTGGTACGGTGCTGATTTGATTTAAAAAGGAGGCATTTGAGATGATTACCTTTAATTCAGCAGATTTTAAAATTTCAGCTAAAGCACCTGAAAATCTGAACTCCATCAAACAATTACCAAATTACCAGCACACAAAAATTAAGCACATAAGCGCTGCTGATAAGCAGGTAGAAGATTATACCGTAACCCTTGGGAATATGGACGTAGACATTAGGCCCTCTCAGATTATTGTTGATGGTGATGCCCTTCTGAAAGATCTTGTCGGAAAGAGTTATATTGCTTCATATGACCATACCCCCCGAATGCATGATTTGCAGACTTTGGTAAAACTGGATAGGGGGGATACATATAATGGTTTTAGTAACTTTATAAATCCAAGAGTGGATCGTGCATTAGTAGGTATCCAAAGAGCATTTCGAAGCGATACTGTCTCAGGATATGGGAGTGAAGAATGGGATGCGTTCATGACGGCAGCAGTCAAAACAGGAGGCCGGGTTGCTGATTTCATTTTGTTAACAGATAAATTAAGTGGTCAAGATCAAAAGGATTTTGTTAAATTTGCGGCAACATTATCCCCAGAGGATTTAAGCAAGTTTATGGATGCCGTGGATGTAACGGGTACGGCAGGTGAGGTGATCGGGCTTGCATCACGCATGGATGAAAATCAGCTTGGAAAGTATTTTGATGCCGTAGTACTGGCAGATGGTGAAACCAAATTATTGAATCAGGTTATCAATAAATCCGGTAATATTTCATCTGTTTTATCCGCAGTGATTAAAGCGGGTGACAAGGCCCTGACTTTTCTGGAAAGTGCCGTCCGGGTTGGAACCGAAACCCTAAATCAAATGTCTGATTATATCAACGCTTCCCGTGACGGAGAAAATATAGGTAATTTCATTGCTTTTACAAATCATGCCAAAGAAAAAGATATGGTTGCAATCATGGATCTGTCCGCAACGTTATCTTACCAAGATACATCCAGTTTATTGCTGGCTGTATCCCATCCCAAAGCAGAGGGGCAGATCGGGCGTTTGGTTGAGCAGGTATTTACCCTTCAATCCGGTCAATCGAAAGCAGATCTATCGAATTTTTTGACCATCGCCGCCCATGCAGAAAAAAATATTGGCAAATTTTTGGATGTGGCAGGAGAAATTGAGTTGTCTTTCACAAGCACTTTATCTGTGGTGGACACGGTTAATTTTCTGGAAGCAGCGAGTATGCCGGATGCTGATATTGCTAACCTGACCAAAATGGGAGAAGGCCTTTTGGGTCAAGACAGAAGTAATTTTTTTTATGCAGCCTCAAACCCAGAAATCAATGCCAGAAAACTTTTACAGGAAATAAACCTTTTGCAAGGGGCTGAGCGGTCAGAATATCTGCTTAAAATGGCAAATGATGGTTCCACAAAAATGGATGAAAACATCTATATGAAGGGACTTCTTTCCTATACGGATTATGAAAATTTTAATGCCACGGTTTCCAGCCTGAAGCCCCATGAAACAGGCACTTTTATTTCTACCGTCAGCGACCACAAGGGAGCATCCCGGTCAGATTTTCTTCAGGCAACCCGTTCGGCGGGTGAGAATGCCGATAAATTTATTTCAAAATACCTCCGATCTTCCGCGGAAGATAAAAAAAATATTTTGCAAATGTCTTCGGAGCTTAGGGGAACAAACCGGGATAATTTTATTCAGGCCACCATTACCAAAACCGGTGATGTTAACGAACTGATTGATAGGGTCCGTGAAGTCCGGGATAATAATGCCATTGGGGCAAAAGAAGAAAAACAAAAGTCGCTCACTTTGTTTTTAACCGCTGCTGGCGGGGCCGGTGCAAAGAATCTCGAAAACCTGATTTACATTGCAGGTGAGATTTTAAATGAAAATCCTTCATTATTTATTGATGAATTCAAAGAACTGGCTTTGGGGATCAAAAATGGAGACGCTGGCTCCAGAGTAGATGCGGTAATTTGATTATAACAAAAACAGGAGGCTTTTTTGGCCTGTGTGGAAAAGATTATTTGGCTGTCACCAGGCATCAATGGAATAAGTGCGGTGGTTTTTTTGGCTGCCTGATCTTTACCTGAGGCACTTTATGCCTTAGAGTATAATCATCTGCAGGTTGTTCCGTTCTGTTGAGCAACCATTCTTTTCCCCTCGGATGATCTTTTCTTCAATCCTTACCGTTAAGGAGCCAGCCATGGATGTAAAGGACTATTGCAAAGGCACAGAAATGGAACTTACCGCATGGAAAGCCAAACTGTATGATCTGACCCGGAAGCTGGACAGGCTGTCTGCGGCGGATAAGGAAAAGGTGACGGCCAATGTGGAAGATTTACATATCATTGTAGCGGAGCTGGAAGACCGTATCCATCAGCTGCGTTTCGAGTGCCCGGCGGAGTGGGCACCGGTGAAGGACAGTATTGAAAAAGGCCATGTGGATATGCGCGGTCGCTATGAAAAGACCATGGAAGAAATTGGCCGTTACGCTCCTGTTTCCATAGCAGGATAATTTGCCGGATGGCTTTTTTGTTCAGACTGTGGGCGGGTAGGTGATGAGAACCTCCCGCCTTTTTGTTTGCCCGGTACTGGCCACTCTGCCCACTTGAAAGAAGATTGAACAGGATCCGTGTGTAAGTTTGTACGAGAGGGCTCCTGCAAAGACAATCTCTCTAGCCAACCCGATTTTTGACCTGCGGCTTGTTCCTTATGATCTGCCGATAATTATTTGGATCAGAAGAAATCCTGTCTTGCCCTGCCTCTGATTTCGTGTCACCATATTCCAAACCAAATACAAATTGATGAGCAGACCCTTATCCGGACGGGAATCCTGCTTTCAGGAATCCTTTCCATTCTGCATCACGGAACGATGTTTTGTGCAGGGATGGTTCAGAGGGGCTTGAACAAAGACTGCGTATCGGATTTTATTTTTGAGTAGGTGGCGTTGTTCGCTATAAAGAGAGTTGTTTTTTTGCGTTTGTCGTCTCTGGTCCTTGGGACTGGTAGGATGAAAAGAGGGAACCCTAGAGGCAAAGGAGGGCAGTATGACAAAAAAAAGTGGCTGGGTGATCATGTTGTTTGCATCTCTGGTGCTGGGGAGCGCTACGGGGGCATGGGCGGGAAGCCGGGAAGCTTCCTTTGCTCTTTTCAAACGCTCCATTTCTCCTGTTTACCACTGGGGGCAGAACGGTTTGATAACCGTGCCCAAGGCTGTGACTCTGGGCAAGGGGAACTTCTATCTCGCCGGTTCGGCACAGGATGCGGGCAAGATTGAAGGTGACCGGCTTTTTCTGACCGCAGCAACCATTATGGCAGGAACCTCTGAAGATGTGGAGCTGGGCTATACCCGTCGCCAGTTTATCTGGGATAATCTGGATAAAACCGATCTTGAAATGGACACCTTCCATTTCAAGGCAAGGATTTTTCACATGACAGACACCTTCATTCCCCAGTTGGCGCTGGGGATTCATGCGGTTTCCCTGTCAGACAATGAATTCAACTCCTATGACGAAATTCTTTTTAATCCTTACCTTGCGGCAACGGTACAGATTCCTCTGGGTACGGAAAAGGCCATGCTTTCCCTCACCGGCGTGGCGGAAGTGCTGTATAACGAGGGTGAAACGGGGCAGGCTTTTTTCAGTGCCGGCGCCGATCTTGGATTCTGGGAGACCCTTTATCTGGTGGCAGAAATTCAGGGAATCAACCTTGATGATGGAGATCCCATTGTGAATATCGGAGCGAGGGTGAAAGCAGGGTGGTTCAGCCTTGGGGTCAGTCTCTTTAACGCGCTGGAGGATAAGTCCGGAGAGCTGGGTCAGGAAAAGGAAGACAGCCGGTACTGGATGGGGTATGCGGCCGTTGAAATTCCTCTGGGTACAATGTTGCGTGGGAAACAGGACCGCTAAAGGAGGTGGCGAATGAGAGCGTATCGGTATGCCGGGTCTCTGGCCCTCATGGTTCTGGTGATCTTGCTGGCAGGCTGTGATACACGGCCCATTCTGGGTGACCATATTATTACCCTTTATAATGCGGATCTTCAGGAGACAAAAACCTTTGCTCCCATGGACACCATGTATGTACGGGTGGCCGCTTTGGGGCCGGAAAAATATTATGCTGTCAGTGTGGTGGATGCCAGCGGCAGAACCATTTCCCGCATAGAAATGCAAAGTGATGAAGGGGGTGTGCTGGGTCCCGTTCCCCTCTGGTATGACATGGGCCTTTATAAGGAAGCCGCAGGCAGTCCCCCTGTGCTGCGTGCTCTGGATGCTGTGGATATTGAAGCATTTTATGTGACGGTGCAGAGTCTGACGGATACGCAGACCCATTTCCGTCAACCCATGTGGATACGGTTCAAGGCGGATCCGGCTCAGACAGGAAATCCCAGACCCGTAGTGTATGCAGCCTATTGTGAAAACAATGATCCCCAGGGCAGCTGCTATCCGGAGAATGCCTTTGAAGAATCGGGAAGCCGTAAGGAAGATGGTATCAGTGCCAGTGATAAAACGAAAATTTATGTGGAAGCCCGGCGTATCCCCCAGAGGGTCGGCCCCAGGGATATTACCCATGTGGATTTTTATGTACTTCCCTTCAGTGGTGCCTTTCTGGAGGATCGGGCCGTGCTCAGGGACTACATTGTGAAAAAAGAAAATGTGGCCGTAGGGCAGGATGGAGAAATCGGGCCAACCCTTCTCTGGAATCTGGATGACCCCCCGTCCAATCCACAGGTCATCAATCCGGGGCAGGATAATATGGCCTATATGATCGTGATGGATGTGGATCAGAACGGCCGTTTTGATCTGGGGGTGGACACCACCCGGGATGGACTGGTGGATGATTACATTGACGGCATTGATGGCATGGGGGTTCCGGGTTTTATCATTCAGAATACCCCGGCCAATGATACCTTCATTACCATTCGGGATGAAGAGGGCAGGGCTGTAAATGCCATTCCGGACAAACAGGCGGAGCCGAAACACCTTTATTTCAATATGGATAATATCGCACTGCCTGCTGGTTTTACCCTGGCCACCGATACCATCCGTATCCATCTGATTGAGGCCGAGAATAATGACCTTCAAAATTTAGACCCTATTCCTGCTGATTCGCGTGCTGGCCCGGTGCCAGCTGTTTCCGTAGAGCCGGCTTCCGGACTTCGTCTGCTTCCCTATGCAGAAGACATTCCTTTGCTGAATACCAGGGCTGTGGCTGCTGATGTAT
Source organism: Desulfobotulus pelophilus (assembly GCF_026155325.1). Lineage (NCBI taxonomy): Bacteria > Pseudomonadati > Thermodesulfobacteriota > Desulfobacteria > Desulfobacterales > Desulfobacteraceae > Desulfobotulus > Desulfobotulus pelophilus. The sequence goes on from NZ_JAPFPW010000012.1 coordinate 74,258, forward strand.
ATACCTATGGTACTTTGCCTTTAGGAGCGGACAGGCTTCTTGACATCGTTGTGGATCTGGATGGGAATAACGTGTTTAACACGGGTGACCTGCATCTTAGGGGTGCTGTGACCATGGTTTATGTGGAGCCGAATCCGGAGTATGAGACCCACCTGAATATGGCGGGTACGGCCCCTTCCATCTATTTTGATGAAAGCGGAACCCTGAACGGCAATACCAGAGTGTACATGAAGGTGACGGATATGCCTGCTGGGGCAGCCCCCTATGATGTGTATGTGGTGCCACGCAGGGACTGGGCAGACGGGAACACGGTTTCCGGCAGAGAGCTTTTTGTGGTGGAAGGTCTTCAGGGCAACGGTGTTTTTGAGATCTGGGATCTTGACACTGCCCACAGGGTGATCAATCCCGGACCGGATAGCAATACCTATGATCTGGTCATCGACAGAAACCGCAATGGCCGTTTTGATGCGGCAGGGGATGCTGTGATCCGCATCGTGATTCTGAACACAGAGGCCAACACCTACCCCAGAGTTGCCTATGCCAACATTGCATCCGGCGGTGTCTTCGGTAACACCCGGCAACAGCACTGGACCCTGTACTCGGAATTCTGTGATTACAGGGATGTGTTCCGTGTGGACGGTGGAGGGACCAATCCCACAGGTGGTGGTTACGGGGTAAAGGCCGTATTCAATCCCTACTTCAAGTGGTTTTCCAATCCCGGTCCGGAGCGGGAGCTGGAAGGGATTTACCATGGCCTTTTCGTGGATGTCTATATCGTGGATGCGGATACTTTTGACCTCACGCGTTTTGGCCGTGCCGGTGAACTCAATGACACGGTGGATGTCCGGGGCCGTAAATCCACCATTGCCATTCAGCCCTCCTGTTATAACGGAGCCGGTATGATGACCATATGGAGGGCTCCCCTGAAAAGAGGGCGCTACTATGTGATCGTGGATGTGGACAGAAACGGCAGGATAGTGGAAGGCCGGGATATCATTGATGCGGTGAACTTCAGGGGAGAGTCCATTCTGGATGACCCGGCTATTGTCGGTTTTTCCGTGGAATAGCTCATAGGGATTTTCCCGGATCTTTCCCTGCCTCCAGCGCCGGAGAGCAGGGGAAAGGTTCCCGGATGCCGGGCGGTGATGGAAACGATGTTTTTTTGCATCCTAACTATTTACGTTGCGACAAATAGAGCCTATTGTATTGGCACTTCTCTCCGTTCCCTTCAGTGGCACGGTGTTTTCCCTTTCTTTCACCCATGTACCAAAGGAGCCAGCCATGGATGTAAAGGACTATTGCAAAGGCACAGAAATGGAACTTACCGCATGGAAAGCCAAACTGTATGATCTGACCCGGAAGCTGGACAGGCTGTCTGCGGCGGATAAGGAAAAGGTGACGGCCAATGTGGAAGATTTACATATCATTGTAGCGGAGCTGGAAGACCGTATCCATCAGCTGCGTTTCGAGTGCCCGGCGGAGTGGGCACCGGTGAAGGACAGTATTGAAAAAGGCCATGTGGATATGCGCGGTCGCTATGAAAAGACCATGGAAGAAATTGGCCGTTACGCTCCTGTTTCCATAGCAGGATAATTTGCCGGATGGCTTTTTTGTTCAGACTGTGGGCGGGTAGGTGATGAGAACCTCCCGCCTTTTTTGATGGCGCAGCACGTATGGATTTCATGAAAGGAGCACCCATGGATCTTGCCATTCCGGAAAAGCCTCTGCTGGTTACGGGGGCAACGGGTTATATAGGGGGGAGGTTGGTGCCCCTTTTGCTGTCCAGAGGGTTCAAAGTCCGGGCCCTTTCCAGATCTTTGAGAAAAATGCATGCCCGGCCCTGGAGCAATCATCCCAATGTGGAGCTTTTCGCCTGCGATCTCATGGATGGCCCGGCTCTGGAAAAGGCAGTCGAAGGCTGCTCCGGTGCCTGGTATCTGGTACATTCCATGGAGGGAGATTCGTCCGGTTTTGCCGCAAGGGAAGAAAAAACGGCAAAGAATATGGTGCAGGCCGCGGAAAAGGCCTGCTTGGAACGGATCGTCTATTTGAGTGGCCTTGGGGATGAAAAGGACCCCCATCTCAGTTCACACCTGAAAAGCAGGCATGCCGTTGCAAGGATCCTTACTTCCGGAAAAACACCGGTCACCGTTCTCCGGGCAGCCATGGTGCTGGGTTCGGGAAGTGCATCCTTTGAAATTCTGCGCTATCTGGTGGATCGTCTTCCCTTTATGCTGACGCCAAAGTGGATACGGACCGCCTGCCAGCCCATCGGCATAGGCAATACCCTGGAGTATCTGGTGGGGGCCATGGTGCATCCGGATATGGGCGGGCAAAGCTTTGATATCGGCGGTCCGGACGTCTTAAGTTATCAGGATTTGATGCAGCTCTATGCGGACGAGGCCGGATTGAAAAGGCGGATCATTATCCCCGTACCTTTTCAGACTCCGGGCCTTTCAGCCTTCTGGGTGCATCTGGTCTGTCCCCTTCCCGCAGGCATTGCCAAGCCCCTTGCAGAAGGTCTTCGAAATCCTGTGGTCTGCGGGGATATGCGCATTGCCGGGCTGATTCCCCAGAAGCTTCTGTCCTGCAGGGAAGCCATCCGTGAGGCCATCCGCAAGGTGGCCCAGGAAGAGGTGGAAACCCGCTGGTCCGATGCGGGAAAACTCCTTCCACCGGAATGGGTGCAGTGTACGGACCCTTCCTACAGCGGCGGCACCATTCTGGACTGCTGCTACAAGGTGAAAATCCGGGGAAATCCCGAAAACATCTGGCAGAAGGTGACATCCATTGGTGGTAAAAATGGATGGTATTACGGGGATATTCTCTGGCGTATCCGGGGGCGCTGGGATCAGATCACAGGGGGCGTGGGCCTGCGCCGGGGACGCCGACATCCGGAGGAGCTTCTGGTGGGGGATGCCTTAGATTTCTGGCGGGTTCTTGATGTGAAATCCCATGATCGCCTGCTGCTTCTGGCGGAGATGCGTCTTCCCGGCGAAGCCCTGCTGGAATTTCGTATGAAAGATCTTGGGGATGGTCATTGTGAACTGCAGCAGATGTCCCGCTTTCTTCCCAAAGGGCTGTTGGGCATTGTCTACTGGTATGCCCTGCTTCCTTTTCATCATCTGATTTTTAAAGGCATGCTGAGCCGTATGGCAGAAGCTGCCGGAAAACCCGCTGGCAGTGTTCAGGCCTTTTCCTATGACTGGAAAGCCCTTGTGTGTACTTATGATGAGTGAGGGCTGCTCTGTTGGGCTTTTACAAGATAAATATTTGTCGTAATTATTCAGAACAGTTTATTCCGAACTGCCAATGCTGTCATTGCAGCCGCTTCGTACTGTTGCAAGGCTCCGTGGCTATTTGCAAGTGACATTGCAATCGTTTCGGATCAGAGCTTTGAAGGCCTGTGCGAAAGAAGCGGCAAACTGTCTGAGCCGCCACAAAGGCAGCGTGCTTACGCCTGCTATGGTAATCAAAAAGCTTATCCTGCCTGTGGCGGTGAGTTTTTGCCGCTTCCGCGCAGGGCAAGAAGCTCTACGAATAAGATTGCGTCACAGGCAAATAGTCTGGGGCCTGTGCATCTTGTCTTGCAGGTAAGGTACTTGGAAAACTGTGCTGAACAGTTACTATTTGTCTACGTATACAGCACATTTTATTCTACAATTCAGATATTGTAATCTCAGCAGCTTTGCGTCACGGGCAAATAGTCCGGGTGCCTGTGAACTTGCCTGACAGCTATGGTCCTTAGCCAGCAAAGATATTGCTGAACAATTCTTTGCTGCCGGACAAGGAGAGAATATGGATGCTGCCATTGAAAGCAGAAGCATGGAAGACATGGACGAAAACCCGGTGCCGCTGGTTTTGGCTTCAGGTCTCTGCCGTTTTTACGGCAGAAAGGGTGCGGAGCTGAAGGCACTGGACCATGTGGATCTTACGGTGAACCGGGGAAATTTTGTACTGCTGAAGGGACGCAGCGGTTCAGGGAAAACCACGCTTTTGTCTCTGCTTGCCGGTCTGGACAGGCCGGATGCGGGCAGCCTGAGGGTAGGGGATTATGACCTGTCTCCGGGAAAAAATCCGGATCTGGATACCTTTCGCCGTCACGGTGTGGGGGTGATTTTTCAGTCCTTTAATCTTCTGCCCACCTTGAGGGCCGTGGAGAATGTCATGCTTCCTTCGCTTCTGGCAGGCTGCAAACAAGGGGCTGCACAGAAAAGGGCAGGGGATCTTCTCAAATCCCTCGGCATGGGGCCGCGCATGCATCATCTGCCTGCGGAACTTTCAGGCGGTGAGATGCAGCGGGTGGCCATAGCAAGGGCCCTTGTGAACGAACCGGATCTGCTGCTGGCCGACGAACCTACTGGCAATCTGGATGAAAGCAATGCCATGGCTGTTATCACTCTTCTGTCGGATCTGGTGAAAAAAGGGGCCACCCTTGTCATGGCTACCCACAGTGACATGGCAGATCCCTTTGCCAGCCATATAATTCACCTGATGGATGGCAGGGTTTCTGACGCAAGGCCTGATCCTTTGGCGTCGGCGGCCTCTTTTGTAAAAGGAGCCGCCCCTTATACGGATACCCTCACCACCTCCATTCAGGGCATGAAGCCATGAAGTTTTTTTTCTTTCTTCTTTTCCGTATTTCTCTGCGTCATCTGCTGCGGCAGAAACTGAGAACCTTTGCGGCCCTTCTGGCCATTGCTCTGGGAGCCTCCGTCTTTTCCAGTGTGCGCATGGCCATTGACGGAGCAGGGGAGAGTTTCTCCTCATCCGTCACACAGGTAACGGGCCGGGCGGATTATCACCTGACCGCCGGACCGGAAGGCATACCGGAAGAGCTGATGGCGGATTTCCTGCATCATCCGGATGTGCTTGCGGCGGCTCCCTTTTCTTCTGTTTATGTGCTGCCGGACAGACAAGACAAGCAAGGAGAACGCCCTTTTCTGCTCATGGGGCTGGATCCTTTTCTGGATACCTCCTTTCGGCAGTGGGAGCCTGTGTCTTCCGAAGAAGATTCTGGCGGAATTTCCGAACTGGTGACAAGGCCCGGTGCCATGCTTGTGACCCGTAGTCTTGCCCGAAGGCTGGATCTTGGCCGTGGAGACAGTCTGCGGATTCTCCACGGAGGAAAACCCGCCGATATGTTTGTGGCAGGGATTCTGGAGGAAAAGGGGCTGGCTCTGGCCGAGGGCGGAGGGCTGGCTCTTTGCGATATGGCCACCTTTCAGGAAAGTACGGGCCGCTATGGCCTTGTGGATCGCATGGATCTGAGGCTGCATGCAGGGGCGGATATAATGGCTCTGGAAGCCATGCTGCCTTCAGGGGTACAGATGCAGCCTGCCACAGCTTTCAGGGATACGGGCCTTTCCATGGTAAAGGCCTATCGCATGAATCTTCTGGTGATGGGTTTTGTCTCTCTTTTTGTGGGTATGTTTCTTGTTTACAGCGTGGTGGCCCTCAATGCCGCATCCCGAAGCCGGGAGGTGGCCATGCTCCGGGCCATGGGCGCTGCAAAGGCATCCATATTTTTGCTTTTTATTACAGAAGGTCTGCTGTTGGGGATCATGGGCTGGCTTTTTTCTCTGCCCCTTACCCTCTTGGCGTATCCCTTTTTGCAGGATGGAGTTGGAAAAACCCTTGAGACCCTTTTCTTTGGAAAGGGTGTGGCAGCCCATGCCTTTAGATTTCAGGATCTCTGGCTGACCCTTGCGCTGACCCTTTTTGTGGCCGCCATCGCGGCTCTGTATCCCGCACTTCAGGCCACGTCCGTATCAGCGAAAAGGGCCATGGCGGCAAGGGATTTTTCCGTCAGAAAACCCGGTGCAGGAAAGCCTGCTGTTCTGGCGGGTCTTGGGCTTCTGGCCGCAGTTCCCCTTTTTGCAGGACTGCCTGCACTGGATGGCCTGCCCATGGGCGGATATCTGGCAGCCTTTTCCCTTTTCGGCGGAACGGCTTTGATTCTGCCCTGGGTATTGGCCCGTCTGGGGCCGGGCATGGCCCTTTTTCTGGGACGCCGTTTCGGTGTTTCTGCCTTTCTGGCGGCAAGGCAGTTTCGGGAAAGTGGTGGCCGTATTGCTCTGGCAGCAGGTGCCCTGACAACGGCCGTTGCCCTTTTTGTGGCCCTTTCCCTGATGATTACAAGTTTCCGTGAAACCGTGCGTCTCTGGGTAGACCAGAGTATCAGCGGGGATCTTTTCATCCGAAGTAAAATGGCAGAGTTAAATGATTACCGCTATCCCCTTTCCGCAGAGCTTGTGGCTCAAATAGAAAAACTGCCTTCATGGGATGCCTTGGGTTACCGCAGGGTGAAACTTGAAAAAGATGGCCTTGTTTTTGATCTGGAAGCCATGGATATGGATATTCTTTCCCGCTACGGTGGTTTTCTCGATGTCACCGGCAATTCTTCCGATGCATATTTTTATTCCGGCCATGGACCCATTCCCCTTCTGGTATCGGAACCGGCTCTGCATCTCCACGGGCTGGATAAGGGGCAGATACTCGATTTTTATGTGGACGGAGTTTTCCTGCCGTTTGAGGTAAAAGCCATTGTCCGGGATTTTCGTACCCGGACACTTGCCCTTTCCTGTGACATGGAGGCCCTTGAGAATCAAACGGGAAATCAGGAAATTTCAGGGATGCGCCTTTTCTATAATAAGAGTTCCGGTGACGGAGGGCAGGAAAAGGACCTTGCCCTTGAACTTTTAAGAAATCAGCTTCTAAAAGATTACGGAGACAGCGTGGATGTGGTGGCAGGTCTTTCTTTGAGAAATGCCGTTTTGGATATTTTCGATGAAACCTTTGCCGTGACCTTTGTTCTTCTGGCCATGGCCCTTGGCATAGCAGGGCTTGGCATAGCCACCACCATGACCCTGCGGGTGATGGTGGAAAGGGTGGAGCTTCTGACTCTGAGAAGCCTTGGGGCTTCTGCTTTTCAGGTGCGGTCCATGGTACGCTGGGAGGCAGGGCTGCTTCTGGCCTTCTCCCTTGTGGCCGGGCTTGCCTGCGGCTTTGTGCTTTCTTATCTCCTTATCCATGGCATCAATAAACAGTCCTTTGGCTGGACCTTTTTATTTGCTCTGGATGGTATGAATCTTTTGGCAGGGATTCTGATGATTTTTCTTGCGGGAATGCTGGCGGCAGGCCCTGCCATGGCCCTTGCCCTGCGGGGGTCTCCGGCGGAAGCCCTCCGGGAGGGAGCTTCATGAAAAAGTTTAAGGTTTTTCTTCTTGTTTTTTTTTCGCTCTGTATTTTTCCCTTCTTTGTCTCCGCCGGGGATTTTCCCCGGGTGGACGGACCCTGCGGGCTGGTTTTTCCCAAAGATCATGGTCCCCATCCGGATTTTCGTACGGAATGGTGGTATTATACCGGTAACCTCACGACGGATACGGGGCGGCACTTTGGTTATCAGCTCACCTTTTTCCGTTCCCGCCTTGGGCCACCGGATCGTTTTGCACAGCCTGAAAAGCCTTCTTTTTGGCGGACAGAAGAAATATGGATGGCCCATGGGGCTGTTTCCGATATGGAGGGCAGAAGACATTTCCATGCCAGCCGTCTGATGCGGCCAGAACCGGGGATGGTTTTATGGGGCATGGAGGATGCCGCCTTTTTTATCCATATGGGCGAGTGGACAATGAACCTTGGGGAAAAAAAGCAGCACCTTGCACTTGTGGAGCATGATTTTGCCTTTTCCTTTGAGCTTGAGCCTGAAAAACCCCTTATACTGCATGGCGATGGGGGTTATTCCCTTAAGGGAAATGCTCCGGAGAGGGCCAGTTGTTATTATTCCTTCACCCGTCTGAAAACCCGTGGCAGCATAATACTGGGGGAAGAAAAGTATGGGCTTGAAGGTTTGTCCTGGATGGATCATGAGTTTTCATCGGAACCTCTGGACCCCGATGCCGTGGGCTGGGACTGGTTTTCCATTCAGCTTTCCGACGCTTATGATCTCATGTTTTTTCAGGTGCGTGCAAAGGACGGTTCTGCTCTGATTTACTCAGGAACCCTTGTGGACCCTGAAGGAAAAAGTGTTTCAATCCCCATGGAAGATGTGGCATTATCTGTTCAAAGTACCTGGCGCAGCCCGGAATCCGGGGCTGTTTATCCGGTGGCCTGGCGATTGCAGCTGCCCTCTGTGGATCTGGATCTTTACTTTGAGACGCCCCTTAAGGATCAGGAAATGCGTCCGCAGGACAGCCCCGGCAGTGTCATTTACTGGGAGGGCAGCATCCTTGTTTCCGGAACCCGCAAGGGAAAAGCCCTGACGGGAAAAGGCTATGCCGAACTGACGGGGTATGCGGGATCCATGGCCGGAAGGCTGTAGGGTAACTTTTGAGCCACTGTAAGTTATTCTGCGCTAAGACTCCCTTGTATATGTTGTTTTCAGTGCTATTTGTCTGGGAATGGTCACAATTGTCAGGCAGATGCACAGACACCCCGGCCGTTTGTCCGTGACCCAATCCGGTACGGAAGCTGAAAAACCCAAGCCCTTTACGGGAACAAAAATGCCTATGGATCTTGAGTGCCGGATTCTGAGAGTCCTTTGCCCTGTGCGGAAGCGGCCAAAACTTCCCGTCACGGCAGGATGAGCTTTTTGATTAGCATAGCAGGCGTAAGCATGCTGCCTTTGTGGCGGCTCAGGCAGTTTGCCGCTTCCGCACAGGCCTGCGAAACTCTGCTCCGAAAGGATTGCCATGTCACTTGCAAACAGCCGGGGTGTCTTGCGCCGGGGCTACGTTACTGGGATTTCATAATAATGCACTATCAACAAAAAAATTGTGTGGCCCTGCAACCGCCTGGCAGGCATGCCCGTTAATAAGTGAAAATAGTATTATAGTACATTTTTCTAGAATCCACCTTGTCCGTAAGGAAGGTTTGCATGTCTCATCCATCCTATCTGCCCCAGGATCTGGAGTCTCTTTTGAAGGGCCTTGAAAGGCGTATAGCTGATATTTCCCAAGTTTTGGAAAAGGGTCAAAAAGATCTGGACAAGGAAGATCTTCTGCGCCTGCAAGCCTGGGATGTGGCCGATACGGGTCTCTGTGTTGTGGATGAAGCCGGGCATTTTGTGGACGTAAACCCTGCCTATACCCGTATCTATGGATATGATCGGGACGAGCTGCTTGCCCGGCACTTTACCCTTGTTCTTCCCGAAGAGAAAAAAGAGACCGCCCGTCGGGCTCTGGCCCGCTTTTTTGACATGGGGGAGGAGCCACCCATGGAGTGGGAGGTGCGGCATAAAGACGGGCGACCCCTGCGAATTTTGGCAACGGCAGGTCTTTTGAAAGATGAGGCTGGAAAGCGCTATAAAATTACCAGTGTTATGGATGTAACCGAGGCACGCAGAAACAGGGATTTGCAGCTTCGTCTAGGCCGTATTTTTGAAAGTCTTCAGGAAGAGATTTTTCTTCTGGATCCGGCAACCTTCCTTTTTCAGGATGCTAATGCCAGTGCCCTTCAGAATTGCGGATATGATTTGGGCGCTCTGCGGAGCATGCATGCCTGGGATCTGTTTATGGGTATGGCAGAGGGCGATTTCCGGGATGTCATCGGAGATTTGAGCGAGGGCAGAGAGTGCGGTCGTGTTGTGACAGCCCATATCTGCAGGAAAGATAAAACCTGCTATGAAGCGGAACTTCGGTTGCAGTACATCCAGGCGGAGGATACCTCTGTTTATGCCATGATGGTCAGAGATATCACCTTATCCATGCAGACCCTTCGGGCACTTCAGGAGAGCGAGGAAACCCTTTCGGAAGCCCAGCAGGTGGCGGGTATCGGCAGTTGGAAAATGGAAAGGGGAACGGGCGTGCTCCGCTGGAGCCGCCAGATGTTCCGAAATATGAAAATGCCGGATGATGATGCCGATCCTGATTTTGGTGTTTTTCTGAAGCAGGTTCCGGAAACGGATCACCCCCGTATTCAGGCAGCGGTGGATGCGGCATGGAATGAAGGCAGGGCTTTTCATCTGGAGCATGGTGTACGGGTTGGGGGAGAGCTCCGTATTTTTTCCGTGAACGGCCGGGCGGTGACGGATGGTCAGGGCCAGGTGATGCGCCTTGTGGGAACATCTCAGGACATTACGGAAAATAAAAAGGTGCAAGCAGAGCTGCATAAGCTCACCATGGCCATTGAACAAAGTACCAATGTGGTTTTTATCACGGACCGTCATGGAACCATTGAGTATGTGAATAAGGTTTTTGAGAGGGTTACGGGTTATGTGCGGGAGGAAGTGATAGGGCAGAACCCGAGAATTCTGGCATCCGGAGAAACAAGACCGGAAACCTATGCCTCTCTCTGGGAAACCATTCTGTCCGGTCACACATGGCGTGGAGATTTTAAAAACAAGACCAAAAACGGGTCCTTTTACTGGGGCAAAGGGTTGATTTCGCCGGTGCGGGGTCATACGGGTGAAATAGTCAATTTTCTGGCCATTCAGGAAGACACTACGGAAAAAAAACAGGCAGAAGAGCGGGCTCTTTATCTGGAAACCTATGATGTGCAGACCGGGCTTCTGAACAGAGACAGCTTTATCCGCAGGTTGAGCGAGGAGTTTTCCGGCAGGGGCGTTGGGATGCTTATTGATATTGACGGTTTCAAGCTGATCAATGACCAGATTGGCTATGCAAGGGGCGATGGGGTTTTACGGAGGCTGATCCGCATGGTCCGACAGACCCTTGAGGCCCGGCTGGTACCCGAAAGCTGGTTCATGGGTCGTTTCGGCGGGGATCAGATGGCACTTTTTGTCCGGAACATGGGGGGAGCCGAAGCTCTTGCTCTGGGTGAGGAGATCCGTAGCCGGGTGGAAAGTGGCCGGTTTGAAGAAGGGGGTGTGCGCGTCACCGTGTCGGCAGGACTGGCTCTGATTCCGGAGCATGCGGGTGATGGGGTTACCTTTCTGGCGGTTCTGGATGCAGCCCTTGGAAAAGCCAAGGAATTTGGTAAGAACCGATGCCGTATTTTTGTCCCGGAAGATCGGGAAGGCGAACTCAAGCGGGCCACTTTCTATCAGAAGCAGAGAATTCTGGATGCACTGGCCTCTGATCGTTTCGATGTCTGGTATCAGCCCATCATGCGGTTGTCCGACCGCAGCATCGCACACTATGAGGCACTGGTACGGCTTCGGGAGCCAGACGGAAGAATGGTGCTGCCCGGAGCCTTTATCCAGGCAGCGGAGCGCCATGGACTGGTGGGCTCCATTGATCGTGTGGTGGCGGGAAAAACCTTTGTCTGTCAGGCCGGTCTGAAAAAAAGGGGACGAATTGTTTCCTTTTCCATGAATCTTTCCGGCAGGGATCTCGCCGATGCGGGAATGGCATCCTTTATGAAAAGAAGCATCCTGGAAAGTGGTGCGGATCCCGGTCAGCTGATTTTTGAGATTACGGAAACGGCCGCCATTCAGGATATGGACAGGGCGCTGGACTTTATTCGTCAGATGAAAGCCCTTGGTTGCCGTTTTTCTCTGGATGATTTTGGAGTTGGTTTTACAAGCTTTGTTTACCTGCGGGAGCTGGGTGTTGATTTTATCAAGATTGATGGTTCCTTTATCCGAAAGCTCCATGAACGGCAGGAAGACCGTAGTGTGGTCCGTGCCATCGTGCAGATGGCACGGGAAATGGGCATTCAAACCGTAGCTGAGTTTGTGGAGCAGGCAGAAACCATGAAATTGCTCACGGACTTTGGTGTGGATTATGGACAGGGCTTTCTCATTGGAAAGCCCGCACCCTTCGGTTCGGCTTCGTCCATTACCATTGGCAGGCAGGAGTTAGGGTAGCTGGTTTTCCAGGGGCAAGGTTTGTCGGGGCATATACCCGGTGACAGGGAAACCGTGCGGCTTCCTGTCATCGGCATCATGTATCCGGCAGCCAGCTGGTTTCGGGCGCTTTATGCTGCTTTCGGAGTCAGTACAAAGGATCTTTCTCGGCGGACAGGATGGTAGGAGCTTTTTGCATGGGCAAGGCCCGGCTCATCCATATCGGATTCCTTGTTGATAAAATGAATATCCGGAGAAAACAGGCGTGCGCAGCATTCTTTGTCAAAATACTGATACAATCCCTTGATCGAGCCCAGAGCTTTTTCAAAATGCAGTACGCCCATGTCGGAAGTAAGACGATTGGCAATGCCAAAAGCAACCAGATTTCCGTCCAGAGAAAGCTTGAGTCCTTTGTAGTCGGTATGGTCAATCATTTCTATGGCATTGGCTGCGGCTATTTTCTCACAGGCCATATCGGTTTCCGGATCCCTGTCGCACTTTCTTTCCCTGCACCATTCCTCAAGAAAAGTAAGGCATTCCGGTATGTCTCCCGTGGTGATGGGCCGAATCTCAATTCGGTCTTCGCTGTAGGTGCGCTGAAACTGTGAAATGAGATTTCTTTTTTTAGCGTATTTTCTTCCCTTCAGTGTGGCAAGGTCTTCTTTGAGGTAGATATAGTCCGCATAGGCACTTTGTTCTTCAACAAGAAAAAAGGTTTCAAGGGCTTCTTTGCCTGTTTCCTTTATCCAGCTTTCCGGAGCAAACCAGAAGGCGGGGAAACGGGATTCTCTGCAGAGATCACGGAGTTCTTCCGGCTGCCATTTTTTCCCCTTGCCCAAGGGTAGAATCAAGTGTCGGAGCTCTGGCTGATGGGCATAGTCAGCTCCAATGATCAGGCTGTCCCGGCTGAAAGCGGCAACGGGATGATAGGCCTTTGTCTGCCATGAAAGCAGGGAGGGCAGGGAGTAGCTGCAAAGCGGGTAGGTTTGGTTTGTGAAGTAAGGTGAGAGTCTGTCATAGTCTTGTAAGGATATTGTCTGAAACTTCATTGTCTTCCTGAGTGGACCTTTACTGTAGTCCCATAAGTTGAAGGGTTTTTCCATGGAGCATGGGAAGGGCGCGGGGCATGATACCGAAACCCAGTTTTTCATAAAATGGGTGGGAACCCCTCTCGGCAATCAGGCCTATCCATTCGATTCCTTGCTGGGAAAGAAGGCGGCAGAGTTCGTTGACCATGTTTCTGCCAAGGCCTTTTGACCGGTAATCCCCATGAATGGTTACATCCTGAATATAGGCATCGCAGACACCATCGCTGATAGCCCTGCCCATACCGATAATATTGCCCTGCTCACGGACAGTTAAAAAAAGATGGCTGCCTGCAATGATGCGGGCAACCAGTTCGAGGTTATCAGGGCCCTGCCACCAGTTTTCAGCATGGTAGAGGGCAAGAATTTCCCGGCAGTCTTTCAGCTCGGGTTCCCGGAGGACCAGGAGTTCAGGCATTGTATACATTTCCTTTGATCATTGCTCAAGAGGCTTGTGATCTGATTACGCCCGTTGTTCTTGGAGCAGTACATGGCCATATCTGCACGTTGAATAAAGGTGACAACGGCTTCCTCTTCCATATACTCGGTTATGCCCACGCTCACAGTTATGGGAACAGGTTCAGAAGTTCCCGCTGGAAAAAACTGTGCAGAAAGAAGGCTTTCTTGTATGCGGTGTGCCACCACAAGGGCTTCTTCAGCGTCTGTTTCCGGAAGGAGTATGGTGAACTCTTCACCTCCGTATCTGTAGGCGGAATCCATGGAGCGAAGACTGTTGCGGATAATATCTCCCATGCGCATCAGAACCTGGTCTCCTTCCAGATGACCATAGGTATCATTATAAGTCTTGAAGTGGTCGATGTCGAGGAGCAGAAGGGATAATGGGTGATGATTTCTCCGGAACCGTTCCGCCTCTTTTGCAATGCGGGCATGAAAATGTCTGGAATTATAAAGACCTGTCAGCTCATCGGTAATGGAAAGCTCCTGGAGCTTTGCCAGCATGACTTCCCTTTCATGGGTCAGTTTTCGCTCCCGCAGTACCCGTTTAAGACGTAAAAGAATTTCTTCAAAACGGGCGGGTTTGAAAAGAATGTCACTGGCGCCGCGGCGTATGGCTTCCTCGTAGGAGTACTCTGCGCTGTAGCCTGTCATGATGATTACATCCGTATCGTAATTGTTGCGGATATAGTCCGTCAGTTCAAGGCCGGACATGCCTTCCATCATGATGTCTGTAATCACCACATCCACAGGCCCGAAGGTCTGAAGGTGTTCGATGGCCTCCTCTGCACTGGCTACGGAGGCGGTCTGGAAACCATCCATATTGATATAAGCTTCCATGGCGGATCGGATGGCATTGTCGTCGTCCACAACAAGAATTCGGGTCATGGGAGGCTTCCTTTAACCAGTGGATCGGAAACAGGTTACCGGGAGGATACCGGTGAATGGCAGAGTTACCTTATGGCTGACAGCTGCAGGAGGGCTGTCCGGATATTTCTTTTTCTATGTAAAGGAAAAGAAAGACTCTGTTTACAAGATAAAGACCCATTCTAACACAACAGCATGGAACGATGGAAGCATGAATCAGATATCTTTTTTTTATATGGGATTTTTATGTGGAGGGCATCCATGGGGATGGGGATGCAGGGAAAGGGCGGGTGCTGTCTCCCGGAGCCGGATAATGGCCCGGGAGCATAGAGATACTGTCATACTCAGGTTGCTTGGGCGAACCCTTTTTCAAAGGCAAGAATATTCATATCCACAAAGCTGGCTTTGGTTCGCGTACGGATGGCTTCGCGAACAGCTTCGGCTGTGATGGGGAGAACTCCTGTGGCTATAAGGGTACCCAGTAGAACCATGTTCAGACACATGGAATTACCGGCTTCTTCTGCAAGAGCTGTCGCATCAAATGCAATGAGGCGGCCTGTTTTGTCCCGGAGAATCGTAGTGACCTCGCTGATATCGGGATAGGTCCCCCGGCCGATAACAGCCGTAAAGGGAGGGAGGGGCCGGGTATTGGTGATGGCAACGGTTCGGGGATTGCACTTTTTCAGAGCCCGAAGGGCTTCGCAGGGTTCAAAGCTCACAAAAAGATCGGCTTCGCCGTCGGAAATGATGGTGGATCTGGCTTCACCGAAAACAAGGGCGGATTCCACCACGCCACCTCTCTGGGCCATACCGTGAATTTCACTCATGCGGACAGGTATGCCGGACATGAGAGCGGCTTCGCCAAGAACATGGGAGGCCAGCAGGTTGCCCTGACCACCAACTGCAACAATAATAAGACGTTTGGGTTCCATGGGTTCCCCTTATATGGAAGAGGACCGGGACTTCCCGGCCCGTAAACGTTGGTTTTAAAGGCTCTTGGCCGGAACAATGGCGTTTTCCGGACAGGCTTGGGCACAGAGCGCACATCCTACGCAGAGATGGGTATGGATGCGGGGCATTCCGTTTTCCAGGTAGAAGGCCGGGCATCCCAGAGCATCAATGCATTCTCTGTGATTTTTGCATTTTTCCGGGTTTACCTGAAAGGGTTTGCCTTTAAGCTGTTTGAGACTTTTGGCGTACAGCGCACATTTTTCCTTTGCGATAATGACCGATACCCCTTCAAATGCAAGGGATTCCCGTACGGCATCCATGGTTTTTCTGACATTGAAGGCCCGTACAACGGAAACATGCTTGACGCCCACGGCCCGCACAACGGCCTCAATGTCCACCGTATTATAATTTTCCATGGCAAGTTCTGTCATATCGACGCCGGGATTCGGCTGATGACCGGTCATGGCGGTTGTGCGGTTGTCGAGGATCACAAGGGTGAAGTTGTGATTGTTGAAAACCCCATTGATCAATCCGGAAAGGCCGGAGTGAAAGAAGGTGGAGTCTCCTACAAAAGCCACAACTTTTTTATCCGTTACGGTGGAGAAGCCACATGCTGTACCCGCTGAGGCACCCATGCAGATAACAAAGTCACCCATACCCAGAGGCGGCATAAAGCCTAAGGTATAGCAGCCGATATCCGAGGGGAAGATAACGTCCTGGCCTTCACAGGCTTTTTTGACGGCATAAAAGACGGACCTGTGAGAGCACCCGGCGCAAAGGGTGGGCGGCCGCATGGGAAGCGCGGGTGTTCCGGAAAGATCCGTAGCCGGGGCCGGTTCATGGGCAATACCGAAGAAGGAGGCCATGCAGTTGCGTACCATGGCCGGATCAAACTCATAGAGTCTTGAGAAAAGGGAGGGAGTTTTTCCTGCAATGGGGAGGGTGAGCCCCCCTTCCTGGGCAAAGGCTTTGACCGCCTCTTCCATAAAAGGTTCTCCCTCTTCAATGACAAGAACCTGATCGCATGAAGCCAGAAAGTTTTTGATCAGTTTTGCAGGCATCGGATTGGAGAAACCAAGGCGAAGGATGCGGATCCGGTCTTTCGCTTTCAGATCTCTTACGGCATCCACCGCATAGGTGTAGCTGACACCGTTGGCGATAATGCCGAGGTTGCCGCTGCCTTCCACAAAGTTGAAGGGAGAATTTTCTGCCATTTCCTGAGCCCTGTCCAGATCGGCCAGCAGTTTGACATGAAGACCTCTGGAAACGGCAGGAACGGTGACGCAGCGCATGGGTTCTTTGATGAATTCTCCTCTGGTTGTGCGGGGAGGCAGTTCACCCAGAGTGACAACGGCTGTGGAGTGGTTGATGCGGGTCGTGGTGCGGAACAGTACGGGTCTTTTTAGTTTTTCGGAAAGGGCAAAGGCTTCTTTGACCATTTCCTTGGCTTCTTCCACGGAAGAAGGTTCCATCATGGGTAGCCCGCCGAATTTGGCATAATAACGGTTATCCTGTTCATTTTGGCTGGAGAACATGAACGGGTCATCGGCCGTCAGGATAACAAGGCCAGCGGTAACTCCCACATAGGCAAGGCTCATGAGTACGTCGGCAGCCACATTGAGCCCTACATGTTTCATCATGCACATGCTGCGTACACCGCTGTTGGCAGCTGCGGCGGCTACTTCAAGGGAGACTTTTTCGTTGGTACTGTATTCAAAATAGAGGTCGCTTTCCCGTGACATCTGAAAAAAGTTGAGGGAAAGCTCCGAAGAGGGCGTGCCGGGATAGGTGGATGTAAAGGCCACACCGGCTTCCATGGCTCCCCGGGCAATGGCTTCATTTCCAAGAAGGAACATGGATTCGCCGGGTTTGTCAGTCAGAAGTTTGTGCATGGTCAATTCCTTGATGAAGATGGTGTTCAGGTCCCCATGGGTCTGAACATAAGGTAGGTTCGGCAGCAGGCGTTTCAGAGCGTGTCCGCCGGGTTCCGGATTTCTGTAAGATCGTTTCCAGTGCTGCAAATTCTTATACCAAGGCAGTTCAGGGTGTAAACACTTTTTATGATAACGCATCCTTGCTGAAGTCTTCTTTCTTCGGTGCTGGATGAGCAGGCTTTACAATACCGGGGGCCTTGATTATAAGGATGACTGTTCCGTTATGATGATGATTGCATGCTGTTTTTGAAAGGAGGGGAGTAGGATGGCAGATCAGAAAGTGACTCTTGTGCTGGCCACAGGTAATCCCGGCAAAACCCGTGAGATTATGTCCATGCTGGAGGGTTTTCCCGTTGATATTAAAAATCTTTCAGATTTCGGCCCCATCCCGGAAATAGTGGAAGATGGTGAGTCGTTTGATGCTAATGCGTATAAAAAGGCTGCCCTGACGGCCCGCTATCTGGGGCTGGCAACCCTGGCCGATGATTCGGGCCTCGTGGTGGAGGCCCTTGGTGGCAAGCCCGGTGTCCATTCGGCCCGTTATGCAGGAGAGGGGGCCAATGATGGGGAAAACAATGCAAAGCTTCTGGCGGCCATGGAAGGGAAAATCAGTAGAAAAGCTGCTTTTGAGTGCGTGATCTCCATCGCTGTGCCCACAGGCCAGGCCCTGACCTATGAAGGCCGCTGTGAGGGCGAAATTCTGCATGCGCCTGTGGGTCAGAAGGGCTTCGGTTATGATCCTCTTTTTTTCTGTCCGGAACTGGGGAAAAGTTTTGGTGAGGCGGATATGGAGGAAAAAAGCCGGGTTAGTCATCGTGGCCGGGCTCTGGGAGAGGTTCGTTCCGAATTTGAAAAGATTCTTCTCTGGCTGGAGCAGAATCTGCCCCGTTCTCAGCGTTTTGCCTGCGTCAGATCAAAGGAGGGAGGGCCGTGCTGAAAAATCTTGTGGCGCAAAGTCGTTCCGTGCGCCGTTTTGTGGAAAAAGAGGCGGTTGGCAGTCAGGTTCTGGCAGAACTGATTGATCTTGCCCGCCAGTCTCCTTCCGCAGGCAACCTGCAGAGGCTTCGTTTCCGACCGGTCAGGGAAGCAGGGGAAAGGGATGGGGTTTTTCAGGCCCTGGGTTGGGCGGCTTACCTGAAAGACTGGCAAGGACCGAAACCCGGTGAAAGGCCTGCCGCCTACATTGTGATCTGTGGCCCTGAAAAGGGCGGAGAGCATCTTTTCTGTGATATCGGCATTGCTGCGCAGACCATGGCCCTTGGTGCGGCTGAAAAAGGGCTGGGTGCCTGCATGCTGGCCAATATGGATAAGGAGGTTCTGCGCAGGGTTCTTGCCATCCCTGAGAGTCTGGATATCCTGCTGGTTCTGGCTCTTGGCGAGCCCGGAGAAAAGGTGGTGATGGAGGCCATGAAGCAGGACAGCTCCGTGCAATACTGGCGGGATGAAAAGGGCGTGCACCATGTTCCAAAACGACTTCTTTCCGATATCCTGATATCCTGACATTCGCTGCAGGAAAGGGGCCTTCATGATTGAGAAACGGAAAACAGATTCCTGGGGTGCCGCTTTCCGTGTGTATCGTCATCCTCGGGTGATGGGAATGCTGTTTTTGGGTTTTGCCGCAGGGCTTCCTCTCCTTCTGGTAGGGGGTACGTTTACTGCCTGGCTCAGGGATCTGGGGATCAGCCTGGCTGCCATAGGCTTTTTAAGTTGGGTTGGCATGGCCCATAGTCTGAAGATTTTATGGGCCCCTGTGGTGGACCGGATTCCGCTCCCCTTTCTGACCCGTCTTATGGGAAGGCGACGTTCCTGGATGTTTTTCGGACAGCTGCTTTTGTGTCTGTCCCTGGCCGGTATGGCCTTTACGGATCCCAGGACCCACCTGGCACTGGTGGCACTCTGGGCGGTAGCAGCCGGGTTTGCTTCGGCGACTCAGGATATTGCCATTGATGCCTATCGGATTGAGGCGGCGGCAAAGGAGTTGCAGGGTGCCATGGCAGCCAGCTATGTGTTGGGATACCGTGTGGCCCTTCTGGCCGCCGGGGCCGGAGCTCTTCATCTTGCTGCCAGTTTCAACTGGTCTGTGGCCTATGGAGGTATGGCCGTTCTGATGGGGGTGGGAATTCTCACTACACTGATGATTGAGGAACCCGATGTCTTTGTGGATGAAGAGACTTTGCGTCTGGAAAAGGAGGTTGCTGCCTTTCGGAACGGAGAGGGGCGATCCCGGCTTCATACCTTCCGGCTCTGGTTTGTTGGAGCCATTATCGGCCCTTTTGCGGATTTTTGGCAACGTTTTCGTATGACAGGGTTTCTGATTCTTCTTTTTATTGGCTTGTTCCGTATCAGTGATATTTTCATGGGGGTTATGGCCAACCCCTTTTATCTGGATCTGGGATTCACCAAAACTCAGATCGGTAATGTCGCCGCTGCCTTTGGTCTGGCCATGACCCTTACGGGTGCGGCTGTGGGGGGCGTACTGGTGGTTCGATTCGGTATCATGCGCATGCTGATAGCCACCACCGTGCTGGCACCGCTGACCAACCTGACGTTTTCCTGGCTGGCCCTTCTGGGACCGGAGCTGTACGGTCTTGTGGTGGCCATTATGGCAGATAATATCAGCGCGGGTATGGCAGTTGCCGTTTTTATTGCCTACCTTTCCAGCCTTACCAATACGGCCTATACGGCCACACAATATGCCCTTTTCAGTTCCATCATGACCCTTCCCGGACAGTTTCTTGCCGGATTTACGGGGATTCTTGTGGAGCAAACCAGCTGGTTTTTGTTTTTTATCTCATCAGCCCTCATCGGCCTCCCTGCTGTGCTGCTGGCCATTCTGGTGGCCCGCTATGCCAATCCGGATACCCTGCAGCAGCCGGGGCATCAGAAAACCGTCTGAACCGTATCTACTCCAAAGAGGTACCAAGGAATGACATCATCATACCTATCCACCCATGAACAGCGTCTTATGGCCCTTAGGATCAAACGACAGCACCTGGAAAATCTTTCCGGGGAAGAAGCTCTTGAAATGCTTCTCTCAGATCCCGAGTCTTTGCCTCTGGTGCATTCTTTTCCTGAAGAGGATTTTTTTCTTCTCATGCATCGTATCGGGCCGGATGATTTTGCCCCCGTTCTGGCCATGGCATCGGATAAACAATGGCATTTTATATTGGATCAGGAATGCTGGGTAAGGGATCTTCCCGCCTATGGTGCCATGGGTATCTGGTTTATGCGTTTTTTTCTGGCGGCTCCCCGGCGTTTTGTCCAATTCCTTCTGGAGGAGGAAGGGGACCTCATGGATGCCTGGCTTTTCCGGAATGTGGAGGTGCGTCTCCGGGAGCACGATGAGGATCCGTCTGACTTCGGGGATGGCTTTTCCACCATGGACGATGTTTTGTATTTTCGTATGCGTCCTCTGGCAGTAGACACGGATTACAGGCCGGAAGAAAAGGATGCGAGGGAAGAGGCGCTGGGGGTTTTTTTCCGGCATCTGGCGGACATTTCCCATCCTCTTTTTTTCCGTGTTCTTCAGGAAATGGCCTGGTCCATTCCGGCAGAACTGGAGGAAAGCTCCCTGCGCTGGCGAAGAGTGCGTATGGCGGAGAAGGGTTTTATTCCCAAAGAAGAGGCGGTGGCCCTGTTTCAACCCCTTGGGGATGGGGAACTGGAAACCCTTGGCAGAAAGGGCCGTACCCGTTCATCATCTGATTGGAAATTTGCCGTTCCTGAACAGGGCTTACGCATGGCATCGTCGGATGTTCGTTTTTCCGAGGCTGTAGCACTCATGGACAGTGAGGAGGGACTCACGGAGCTGCAGCTTGAACTGGCGGATCTTTGCAATCGTTTTATTGCAGCAAAGGGAAAAGTTCTCCGTTCCCGTGAAGAGATCGACGCTGCAGGACGGATGGTGATGGGCTATGTACGGGTAGGGATTGGCCGGATTACGGGGCAGCATGAGCCTGATGCGGGAACTGTTTCAACTGTATTGAAACAATACCGGATGGATGCGGTTTTCCGGGCGGGCTTCGGACCTGTGATGCGGCTGAAGTGGAAAATCGAAGGCTGGTGGGAAAAGGCATGGTTCCGCAGAAGTGGCCTGTCCCTTTCTTTCTGGGAAGAGGAAGGCATGGGGCTTTTGGGGGGACTTCTCCTCGATTTGCCCCTTCGTTTTGATGCCTCTCTTAGCACGGGTAGCTATTATCTGCCCTTTGCTTCCGACACAGAGATTGCAGAGGGGGAAGAGGCAGTGGACGACATCATGGCTCTGGACGATGTGCTGGCCCTTCTTGGCCTCAGGGAGGTGGATAGCATGGGGCGTCTTCTGACATGGAAAAATCTTCTGTTGACCCTGTGGGCAAACGATAGCCTGGGGGACGACCGGGAACAAGGGAAGTTGATTCCCCTGCACGAGGAAAGGTTCCGCTTGTTTCTGAAAGGTATTTCTATGGGGAAAGGGGGAGGAGGGTCTCCGGGCATGGACCGCAAGAATAATTTTCTCGCCTGGCTTGCGGGCCGGACCGGATTGGATGCTGCTGCTCTGGCGGATCGCATCGGTCCTGCTCTGGAAACTCTTTTCGGGGAGCTGGAAGGGGAAATGGGGCAGATGAATCCTGCCGATCTGGATTGTCGTTACATTGAGCTTTTCCTTCTCCGTCCTGCATGAAAACAGGGCTGTCATTGCAGGGCGGGAGAAGACTTCATTCTGATCTGAGCAGTTTGCGGATATGCCAGACAAGGTCTGCGGTGGTGAAGGGTTTGCTCAGAAAGGCCGTAACCCCTGCCTCAAAAGCGGCTTTTTTCTGGCTTTCCAGGGTTTCTGTGGAAACCATGAGAATGGGGAATTCTTGTCCCAGCTCTTCCCTGACCAGACGCGTCAATTCGATGCCGTTTTTGTTGGGCATATTCAGATCGGTTAACAGAAGCGCGAACCGTGAGGGGTCTGGCTGAATTCTTGCCAGGGCATTGAGACCGTCCCTTGCTGTTTCAACGGTATATCCATACTGGGGCAGCAGGGTCTCATAAAATCGTCTCATGGTAGGGGAGTCGTCTGTAACGAGAATGCGGGGGCGTTCTGCCGGAATTTCGTCGATGGCTTTGCGGAGTATATGCTCGCAGCCCTGGCGTGTGGCGGAATGGGGAATGCTGGAACAGGCTTCAAGAAAGCGGTGGAGCAGACGGGTATTGCGACTCTCTGCCGCGGTTTTGATGATGGACAGGGTGAGTTTGCGGTCTTCCGAAAGCCCGATGAAAAGGGCTGTAGCCTGCATGGCTGCCATGGCGGCAATCAGGGTGGAACTGCGATGGGGGTGGGCGAGCAGAGCCTGACGGACGGCCCTTGCACCTGTTTTCGGGTGCTGGAGGTTGAGACCGGTGATGGCAGCGCAGACCACATCCGCATTGGTGTCTTCCAGTGCCGCACTTAAGGGGAGAAAGGTTTTTTCCGAGGGAATTCTGCCAAGGGCCTCGCAGGCGGAAAAGCGGACATTGGCATCTTTGTGTCGTAGCTGGATGCACAGGCTGTCAATGGCTTCCGTGAGTCCCGTATACCCCAGAATAAGGCAGCCAATCACCCGGCCGGGGGTGCTGGCTGTTTTCATGGCTTGAATAATGGGCTGAATGGCCTTCTCACCCCCCCGGACCAGCAGGGTTGCCACCTCTTTGCGTACAACGGCATCGTCCGGGTGCAGATGCGCTGCCAGCGCTGTATAACCTTCAGGTGTTCCTGCTGCGGCCAGGGCATTGGCCGCGTTCACTGCCCGTATACCTTCCGGGTGCTCAATGAGATCTGACAGCAGTGCAATGCTGTCGTTGTCTCTATGGATAGCCCCGAGGCATTCAATGGCCGCAAGGGCACGGAGCGTATCCTCTCCCAGGGCTTCTTTGTGGAGCACCCTTCTGACCATAGCATCGGGGAAATGGCCCAGAGCGCGGATCAGTATTTCGCCCTCTTCCGAATTGTCTGTGTCAGTAAGAAGATGCATAAGAATCGGAAGGGCTTTGTTCAGACGGATACTTCCGGCAGTCCGGGCGCAGATGCGTCGGGTACGGTATCCTCCCTGTTCCAGTCCCAGAAGAATCAGTTCTGGAGAAGAGTTGAGGAGAACCTGCACTTTTTCCGTAAGAAGAGGCAATATGGCTGTATCGGCTTTTCTATCATCCAGGTACTGAAAAAGCTCCGGGAGGAGGATGGGGGCATTCCGGGGTGTGAGGGTGTCGAGCCATGGAATCATATCCATGAAATCCGTGGGAATACCCGGAGAGTAGGCATGTATCTTTTCCGGGTGGTCAAGATGGGCTAGCAGATGGGCAAGGGCACGGGGAGCAACGGGTGTTTTGAGAAAAAGACGGGTCGCTTTGCCCGGCTCTCTGCCTATATGAATGTTTTGGGTATTGCCGGGAAGAGCTGCGGGTAGCTCATGGCCAGGGCCTGAAAAGATAATAGGGGCATCGGCAGTAGTCTGGTTCCGGTATGCGGACGGTGAAAAAGGGGCCGGTGAATAGCCCAGTTTTTTCAGCCAGAGGCTGAGGTGTTCTCTTCCGAGAGGGCTTTCCCAGAATATATGGACCTTAGGCTCCTGCATGAAGGCTCCGGTGGATTGATTTCCGAATGGTTTGTTCCTGTATATGAAAGATATATGGTGCCATAACGGATATGTCTGTTTCTGCTGGAAAAATCAAATATTATCAGGGCTATGTCATCATTGCCAGGAGCTTTGGAAGGAGTCTGCCCGCCTGTCCCTGAAGAAGTCCATCGGAATGAAGGGTAAGGGATGTTGGTTCCGGGTTGATTTCAATGATACGGGCCCCGGCTGCTTTGGCCATATGGGGTAGTTCCGCTGCCGGCCAGACTTCGGCGGATGTTCCCACCACAAGCATCAGATCGCATGACAGGGTAAGCTCTCTGGCTTTGATCATGGTTTCTTCAGGAATATTTTCTCCAAAAAAGACGCAGTCGGGGCGAAGTACACCTCCGCATGCACAGAGGGGCGGCAGCTGCGTAAGGGAGAGTTGCTGAATGCCAAGGGTCCGGTCGCATTTCGTGCAGCGAATCTTTGCAAAACTTCCGTGGAACTCCACAACGCAGCGGTTACCGGCAGCCTGATGAAGGCCATCGATATTTTGGGTGATGATACCTTGCAGCCTTCCCGTTTGTTCCAGCTGAAAAAGTGCTTCGTGGGCTGGGTTAGGTCTGGCCTTATCCAGCGTGTCTTTCATGGTGCGGAGCAGAATATCCCAGACCCTGGCAGGGTCTTTCCGAAAGGACCGGATATGAGCGAATTCCATGGGGTTCATGGTTTCCCATAGCCCTCCTTTCCCACGAAAGGGAGGAATGCCACTTTCAACGGAAATACCCGCTCCGGTCAGGGCCACAATGCGATGGCTCCGGTTTGTAATGGCAAAAACCTCTTCCATGGAAAGGTTCATGGTGCTTCCTTGCTGTTATGTGAAAAATTTCGTTGGATTCAGAGATAAAAGTGCATATCTGCCGCAACGGCAAAGCATTCAAGGCTTGAGTTGTGTCGACGGATATGGTCGCACGCATTTCTGACCATTCTGTCAACATCCGTATCTGACCGGTCCTGATTATGATGGAAAAAACCCAGTCGCCGGACTCCGCTTTCCATAGCCAGACGTACAACATCCATATACGAGGAATGACCCCATAGGATTTTGGTTCCATATTCATCGGGTGTATATTCCGCATCATGGATCAGAAGATCCGCCCCCCTACAGAAATCCCTGTAGTCTTCAAAGGTAAGACCTTCTGCATGGCGATGGCCTAGCTCATTGTCTGTCAGAAAAACAAAGCTTTTCTCGTTTTCCGTAAAACGATATCCGCATCCGCCATTGGGATGATTGAGTCTGATGGGGGTAATGCGCATGCTTCCGAGAAAGAATGGGTCCGGGCACCCGTTTTTGAAGCTAATTTTTGCCTTAAGATCCGAATAGTTGATGGGAAAGTTGGGAGGTGTCATGACTCTGGTGATCATGGATTCCGCATACCCTTCTGAAGATGGACAGCGAAAAACCCGGATGGTGGTGCCCTCTGTAAATATGGGTCTGAAAAAGGGAAAACCCATCAGATGATCCCAGTGGGCGTGGGTGAAAAGAAGATGGTAATGGAGCCGGCCTTCTTTCAGGAGCTGGTTGCCCAGGCGGCGGATGCCTGTCCCGGCATCCACGATCAGGATGTGATCATCCGAAGTGCGGATTTCCATACAGGCCGTGTCCCCGCCATAGCGGTTGTACGGAGGCCCGGAAACAGGAATGGAACCGCGTGCTCCCCAGCACTTCACATACATATGCGCCTCTTCTGGGGTTACGGTGGAAGTTGACGGATGGCCGAAGGGGCCGGAATATCTCTGGAACTGATAGATCTGTCGTGTGGATCTGTGGCCGTATTTACGATTGTTTTCCGAAGGCGCGAACGAAAAAAGAAGGAAGGGCTTCAGCCATTCGGAATCCTTTTACTTTTTTAACTGCAGTGAAGCAGATATGGGCCACTACATGGGCTATACTTGTCTGAAATAGGCCATGGTGTCAATGGGATTTGCATGGAAGGAGCTGGTTCCGGCACTCTCTGTTGCAAGGGAAGATGTTTTCATGTAAAAACCCGTTCTGTTTTTTTGCAATAATCTTGCAAGAGGGTTCTTTTTTGAAGCCACATTACAGGGAACAGGAATGAAATGAAAAAAATACGGGCTCTGGGCCTCTCTTCTGGTGGACTTGACAGTATTCTTGCTGCCCTTGTTTTACGGCAGCAGGGCATAGAAGTGGTCTGGGCAGCATTTGAAACCCCCTTTTTTGATGCAACTAATGCACGTAAAGCTTCCGATAAGTACGAGATCCCTCTGTTGGTTAAAGAGATTACACAGCACTACCTCCCTATGTTGAAGCAGCCTGAAGGAGGGTATGGCAGGGCTATGAACCCCTGTAAGGACTGCCACTCTCTGATGTTTCGGGAAGCGGGGGTTCTTATGGAAAAGGAAGGTTTTGATTTTCTTTTCAGCGGTGAAGTCTCCGGGCAGCGACCCATGTCCCAGACTTCATCGGCTCTGCGCTATGTGGAAAAACGATCCGGTTATGAGGGCCGGATTCTCAGGCCCCTTTCCGCACGGATTCTTCCGGAAACACCTGTGGAGCAACAGAAACTTGTGGATCGAGACCGCCTGTTTGGTTTTCAGGGACGGGGTCGGAAACAGCAGCTGGCTCTTGCAAAGGAGCTGGGGGTAAGGGATTTTCCGGCACCTGCAGGTGGTTGCCTTCTGACGGATCTGAATTTTGGCAGAAAACTGAAAGATCTTCTGGAACATCACCGTGATGTGGATGCTCTGGACTGCCACCTGCTGAAGGGAGGGCGTCATTTTCGGCTTGATCCCCAAAGTAAGCTGATTGTTGGAAGGACGGCAAAGGACAACGAACTGTTGCAGAGATATATAGATAAAGACCGTCACTGCCGTATCCGGACGGTGAATGTTCCCGGGCCTCTTGGTGTTATTTGCGGCCCTGCTGACAGCCATACGCGTCACCTTGCAGCAGGCATTGTGGCGGGGTACACGAAGGCCACCGATCTGGAGACGGTGACCCTGCGTTTTGATGGGGGGGGGCAGAGGGAACAGCTTGAAGCTTTACCCCTGCGGAGCTCCCGGATCCGGGAGCTCATGATCTGATTCTCTTTTTCCGGCCAGTTGCCCGCAGGCGGCTCCTATATCTTCTCCTTTGCTCCAGCGGATAATGGCGGTATATCCCTTATCGAGAAGAATTTTCAGAAAGGCATGAATATGGATTTCCGGCGGCCGTTCAAAGGTGGAGCCCGGATGTTCATTAAAGGGAATGAGATTGATTTTTGCCTTGATACCGTTGAGAATCCTGGCAAGTCTGCGGGCATCCTGAAGGGAATCGTTGATACCTTTGATAAGAATATATTCAAAGGTGATTTTCTGTCGTGGTGCCAGAGGGTAGCGGCGGCAGGCTTCGATCAGGTCTTCCAGAGAGTAGGTTCTGCTGACGGGCATGAGCATTTCCCGCGTCTTGTTCTCTGTGGCATTCAGTGATATAGCCAGATTAATCTGTGCGTCACGGCCCAGATCCTGGAGTCTGGGGAGAATGCCGGAGGTGGAGACCGTAACCCTTCGGCGGGAAAGTTTGAGCCCGCAGTCGCCGTCCGTAAGGATACGGATGGCTTTAATCACATTATTGTAGTTGGCTAAGGGTTCTCCCATGCCCATAAAAACCACATTGGATAGTCTGGTATCTTTGTCGCTATTGTTTTTCAGGGCTTCCTGCTGAATGATATGGCGGATATCCCGAACCTGAGCTACAATTTCTCCTGTGGTGAGGTTTCGGGTGAAACCTCCTCTGGCTGTCATGCAGAACCGACAGTTCTGGGCGCAGCCGACCTGAGAGGAGATGCACAGGGTCTGGTGGTCTTTTTCAGGAATGAGAACGGACTCAATCAGGTTGTCGTCTTCCAGGCGGAAAACAAATTTTCTGGAACCGTCTCTGGAGAGAGCCGTCTGATGAATATGGAGGCGTTTGAGGCGGAAGATATGGTTGAGTTCTTCCCTTAGCAGTTTGCCCACATCGGTCATGGATGCAAAGGTGTCTGCCTGATGAAGGTAAAGCCATTTGTGGATTTGATTGGCCCTGAAGGCCTGCATCCCCTTTGACATGAAGTATTCCCGGAGTTCGGGAAGGGTGAAGTCAAGAATGTCTGGATGGATAGTTTCTTTTTTTGTCATGTCCCGAATCTTTGGTTTTCTTTTGGGCGCTGGCACGAGCTTTGCCTAATTTCGGTTGACTTATCACCTTTTGCCCGTTAAATTCAAGCTTTTGATTGAACCCTTTGGATGGCTTTTCATGTTTGACAGTTTAAACGAAAGACTCGGCAGCGTTTTCAAGGCCCTCAAGGGCAGGGGAAAGCTGACTGAAGCCCACATTGAAGAAGGCATGAAAGAGGTGCGCATGGCACTTCTGGAAGCCGATGTCCACTACCGTGTGGTCAAGCAGTTTGTGGCTGATGTGAAGGCCCGCTCTCTGGGGCAGGAAGTAATGGCGAGCCTGACTCCGGGGCAACAGGTTGTCAAGATTGTCTATGAAGAGCTTACCCGGCTCATGGGTGATGCGAGCGTTCCTCTGGATCTTTCCGGGCCAAAGCCTGCCGTTATCATGCTGGTGGGGTTGCAGGGTGCCGGTAAAACCACTACGGCTGGCAAGCTTGCAATGTATCTGCGCAAAGAGGGAAAGAAACCCTATCTTGTACCTGCGGATATTTATCGTCCGGCAGCCATTGAACAGCTTCAGAAGCTGGCCGGAGAAACAGGCTTTCCTGTTTATCCTTCCGATCCTGGCAGCGATCCGGTGGATATATGTCTGGCAGCCCGTGAGGAGGCGCGTCGGCAGAGCTGTGATGTGTTGCTTGTGGATACGGCGGGTCGTCTTCACGTTGATGAAACCCTGATGGCAGAACTGGTCCGTATACGGGATATAATGACGCCATCGGATATTCTTCTGGTGGCCGATGCCATGACAGGTCAGGATGCCGTAAAGATGGCTTCGGCCTTTGACCATGATCTGGGTATCGGCGGGATTGTTCTCACCAAGACCGATGGTGATGCCCGAGGTGGTGCGGCTCTTTCCATTCGTTCCGTAACCGGACGGCCCGTAAAGTTTGTGGGGACGGGAGAAAAAATTTCTGCTCTGGACCTTTTTCATCCTGACCGTATGGCTTCCCGTATTCTGGGCATGGGAGACACTCTGTCTCTTATCGAAAAAGCCCAGGAGATGGTGGATGAAAAACAGGCTGCTGATCTGGAGCGTAAGCTAAGAAAAAACGAGTTTACCCTTGAAGATTTCCGGGATCAGCTGCGACAGGTTCGCAAAATGGGTCCCATAGGAGATCTTCTGAAAATGTTGCCTGGTGTGAATGAAAAGGCTCTGGGCAAAATGAACATCGATGAGAGGGAGCTGGTGAGGGTTGAGGCGATTATCAACTCCATGACGCCGGAAGAACGCAGGCGTCATGCCATCATTAACGGTTCCCGAAGAAAACGTATTGCCCGGGGCAGTGGCACCCGGGTTCAGGACGTGAATCAGCTTTTGAAAAACTACACCCAGACCATGAAAATGGTTAAAAAACTGAACAAGGGTGGTTTAAAGGGCATGCGCGGCATGCGTGGCATGCTTCCCTTCTAAAAAGATCGTTGCAAGGAGACTGAAAAAGATGGCTGTAAAAATCAGACTGACCCGGATGGGCACCAAGAAAAAACCTTTCTACCGCATTGTGGTTGCGGATTCCGAAGCCCGCCGTGATGGTCGCTTTATCGAAATCGTGGGTACTTATAATCCCCTGCGGGACCCTGCTGAAATTACAGTAAAGGATGAGCGGGTGCGTTATTGGCTTGGAGAAGGTGCCGTCCCTTCCGATACGGTGCGGAGCATCCTGAAAAAAAATGGTGTCACGGAGCCTGCTTCTGCATGACGGCTTGTGATTTGTTCTGGCCTTCCTCTGTTCCAACTTTGGTACTGCAAGGAGATGCGCGATGAAAGAGCTGATCGATTATATCGCCAAAGCTTTGGTAGATCATCCGGACCAGGTCGTGGTTTCTGAAGTTGAGGGAAATCAGACATCCGTACTGGAACTTAAGGTGGCCAAAGAAGACCTGGGGAAGGTCATTGGAAAACAGGGGCGGACGGCGCGTGCCATGCGGACTATTCTGAGTGCGGCATCGGCTAAGGTCAAAAAGCGAACTGTCCTTGAGATTATTGAATAGGTGGCGGGCGAGAAGGGTTACCGGGAAATCGGGAATCCTTTTTCGGATAAAAGGATTCCATGAAGCTTGTACGGATAGGAAAGATTGTGGGTACCCATGGTCTGGCGGGAAATCTGAAGGTGTATTCTGACGCCGCATCCCTTTCTGTATACACGGATTGTGGGCCTCTCCATATTCGGGAAAAACAAGGTGTGGAGCCGAACAGGCCCTTTCGGGCAAAGCAGGTGCATGTCCATAAGGGGCCTGTGCTTTTGTTGCGTTTTGAGGGTATTGAAAGTCATGAGGCGGCGCAGTCTCTGGTAGGCGGTGTGATTTGTGCGGACAGGGATCGTTTTCCGGAACCCGAAGAGGGATCATATTACTGGAGTGATCTTATCGGCCTTGAAGTCCGAACTCATGAAGGCGAAGTGCTGGGTCATATCCGGGGAATTATGGAAACCGGCTCCTATGATCTTCTGGATGTGGCGGGCAAGGGTCGTGAATATTTAGTTCCGGCCAATCCGGATTGGATTTGTTCTGTGCTGCCTGAAGATGGTTATCTGGTAGTGAGGCTTCCGGAAGGATTTTTGGATCTGTGAATACGGACAGGCTGTGCCGGAGTTTTGCTGCCCTGACTATTTTTCCGGAAATGTTCGATGCATTCTGGGCAACGGGAATGGTCAGACGGGCAATACAGGGAACTTACATCGAGGGAAAGGCTGTGGATCTCAGGATGTTTGCTGAAGGGGTCCACAAAACCACCGATGATAAGCCCTACGGTGGCGGGTGTGGCATGGTGATGAAGCCTGAACCGCTGATGCGGGGCATCCGGCACCTGAGGGAAGAAATTCCCGGAGCGCCAGTCGTCATCATGAGCCCTCAGGGCAAACCATTCACACAGGCTGTGGCGGAATCCCTTTCCCGGGAAAGGGGCATGATACTGGTTTGCGGGCGTTATGAGGGGATGGATGAGCGTGTTTGTATGCAGGCAGACATGGAGGTTTCCATCGGCGACTATGTCCTGACCGGTGGAGAGCTGCCAGCCATGGTAGTTATGGATGCGGTGACCCGTCTTATACCCGGTGTGCTGGGAGGAGATGAGTCTGCTGAAAAAGAGTCTTTTTCAGAAGGATTGATTGAATGTGCTCACTACACCCGCCCGCCTGAGTACGAGGGGGAACAGGTGCCTGAAGTGCTTCTTTCGGGCCATCATAAGGCCATCGAATCCTGGCGTTTGGAATCTTCCCTGAAGCGGACCTTTCTGAAGCGCCCTGACCTGATGGTTGACAGAAACTTTACCAGGGAGGAGCGTGTTCTTCTCCATAAATGGAGCCGGGAGCTTGCACGTTTTGCCGAATCCTGAACTGTATATGGCCCTTGTGCATTTTCCCGTAATTAATAAGAACGGGGAGACCATTGCATCAGCGGTAACCAATCTGGATCTTCATGATATGGCCCGTTCCTGCCGTACCTATGGTGTAAGAGGTCTGTTTGTGGTAACACCTCTGGAGGATCAGAAACGCCTCGTGGAGCGTATATCGGGCCACTGGACTGCCGGTTTGGGAGCGCGGCATAACCCGGACAGAAAAGAGGCTTTTTCGTTGATCCGGCTTAGTCATGATCTGGAAGAGGCTGTTCTGGCAGTTGAAAAAATCCATGGACAGCAACCCATTGTGGTTGTGACAACGGCAAAATTCAGTGAAAATGCCATATCTCATGAAGCTCTGAGGGAAATACTTGCCGGGGGGCAACCCTGTCTTCTGGTGTTCGGGACTGCATGGGGACTTGCAGAGTCCCTTTTGCTGTCTGCGGATAAGGTTCTTGAACCAGTCCGGGGGACGGCATCATATAATCACCTTTCGGTACGTTCCGCCGCAGCCATTCTTCTGGATCGCTTGGTTGGACATGGGCTGGAAGGAAGATAAGACAATTAACGGATGCGGAACAGAGCCGCAAAGCTGGGAGAATCAAATGAATATTATTGAAAAAATGGAACAGGAAAGCATGCGCCTTGATCTGCCTGCCTTCGGTGCGGGTGATACGGTGAATGTTCATGTTAAAATCAAGGAAGGTGACAAGCAGCGCATTCAGATTTTTAAGGGTGTGGTGATCTGTCGCAAGAGAGGCGATCTGCCTCAGGCCTCTTTTACTGTCCGCAAAATTTCCGGTGGTGTTGGAGTGGAACGCGTTTTTCCCCTGCACTCGCCCATCATAGATAAAATCGAAGTCGTGACACGTGGTCGTGTTCGCCGCGCAAAGATTTACTATCTGCGGAATCTTCGGGGTAAAGCTGCCCGTATCAAGGAAAAAGGGGCGTACTGATCTTCCCCTTCCCCTGCCGGTTCGTTCCCGCAAAAATCGGCAGGGGGGGATAGAAAGACATATGGTTACTTTTGAAACCTTATACAGACAAAAAGGTTATTCATGCATCGCAGGCGTGGATGAGGCCGGCAGGGGTCCCCTGGCCGGCCCCGTTGTTTCAGCAGCTGTTGTCCTGAAACCGGACTTTGTTCTCCCAGGGCTGAATGACTCGAAAAAGCTCAGTGAATCACGGCGGAGAAAACTGTATGCATGTATCCGGAACCAGAGTCTGGGCATTGGGGTGGGGATTGTTGGGCCGGATCGGATTGATGAGATTAATATTCATCAGGCTTCCCTTGAGTCCATGGTGCTGGCGGTGAAAAAGCTGGCTTTTGAGCCTGATTTTTTGCTGATTGACGGAAAATTCACCCTGCTCCTGCCTGTGGATCAGCAGGCTGTTGTAGGTGGTGATGGGAAATCTGCAAGCATAGCTGCTGCGTCTGTCATTGCTAAAGTTACAAGGGATGCCATGATGGAGAAGCTCGGTCAGCAGTATCCCGGCTATGGGTTTGAGTTCCATAAGGGGTACCCTACCCCGTATCACAAGGAAGCTATTGAACGTCTGGGTGTCCTGTCCATCCACCGGCGTTCGTTCAGGGGTGTGAAGGAGTTTGTTTCATGAGCGGTCGTCTTTCCCTTTTTAGGGGGCGTTCTGCAGAATCCTGTGCCTGTGTTTTCCTTGAACAGCTTGGGCTGCGTATTCTTGCCAGAAACTTCCGGAGTCGTTTCGGTGAAATTGATATCATTGCTCAGGAAGGAGATACCCTTGTCTTTACAGAGGTGAAGACCCGTGGCGTATTCTGTATGGGCTCGGCTTTTGAGGCGGTTAACCGGAGCAAACAGCAAAAAATTATCCGCACTGCCCTTTTATTTCTCAGCCGAAGCGATCTGGATGATCTTTATATTCGTTTTGACGTGATTGCCGTGGATGCCAATGGAAAATGTTCCCGTTTATGTGATGCCTTCGGTCCCGATGACGGAGATTGTTAAACCCGGTTATCTGTATGTGGTGGCCACACCCATCGGTAACCTTGGTGATATTACTTTGAGGGCCCTTCAGATCCTCGGAAGTGTGGATCGGGTGGCAGCGGAGGATACCCGGACTACGGCAAGGCTCCTTGCCCATTTTGGTATTCATAAACCTCTGATTTCACTTCATGAACATAATGAAAGTCGCAGGCTGGAAAGCATTGTGCAGGCCCTGAGGCAGGGAGAGTCTCTGGCTCTTGTTTCCGATGCGGGAACGCCAACACTTTCGGATCCTGGGTTTGTTCTGGCTCGCAGGGTGATATCCGAGGGTCTTCCCCTTGTGCCCATTCCCGGCGCATCGGCTGCCATGGCTCTGATGTCCGTTGCAGGTCTTCCAACGGATACCTTTACCTTCTGCGGATTTCCTCCAAAGAAAGCTGGGCGCAGACGCAGATGGATTGAGGGTTTTGCCGGTTCTGTTTCTCCTTTGATTTTTTATGTTTCCCCTCACAGCATTACGGGTTTTCTTGGCGAGCTGCGGGATGTTCTCGGAGACCGCCAGGCCGTTCTGGGCCGGGAAATGACGAAGATGTTTGAAGAGTTTTTGCGGGGGTCCCTGTCAGAGCTGGAAGACCGTCTTTCTGAAAGGGACCGCATCCGTGGGGAATGTTCTTTGATGGTGGCAGGTGCAGAAGAAGGTTGCTTGTCAGGCGAAATTTCTGGGGAAATCAAAGCAGAGGATGTGGATAGGGCGATTACCAAAAATCTGGCTGAAAGCCAGGTCAAACCTTCCGCACTTGCCAAAAGGCTTTCCCGTGAACTGGGAATGGACCGGCAGTATCTTTATGCGAGAATTCTGTCTGTCAAAGGGGAGGATGGCTGATCTCTTGTGTTTGTCTGTCAGCGTAATGCAGCCAGGAGTCAGTTCATGAGCTTTGTTTTTTAGGGCAGGCCTGAAAAAATAATAGGTTTCTTGAGAGCATTTCGATCTTATTGGTGTTTTTTTCTTTGGAAGAGAAGACCGGCATCCCGGTAGTATGAAGGGATGCCGGTCATTTTTTATCTGTAAAGATTTATTTTAAAAAGGAGTAGGGATATTTTGTGTGGTCTTCATATTTATCCTGGATGATGGCCACCACGTCTTCAACAAACACAAGTTCTTCATTGGTGGGGATCATGAATACTTTGACCTTGGAGTCAGGTGTGGAGATTTCTGTCTCACCATGCTTGCTGAAGGTGCCCATGTTCTTTTCTTTGTCAATTTTGATGCCGAAGAATTCAAGGCCTTCAAGGGTTTTCTGGCGGATGAGTCCTGAGTTTTCTCCCACACCTGCGGTAAAGACAATGGCATCAACCTGGCCAAGGGCAAAAGCATATTCGCCAGCGCACTTGCGCAGTTTGTAAGCTTCCATTTCAATGGCCAGCTTACACCGGGCATCGCCTTCATTGGCGGCATCCTCAACATCTCTGCGGTCCGTAAATTTTCCGGTAATGCCAAGAATGCCGGATTTTTTGTTGAGCAGATTGTCCATGTAGCGGGGGCCAACATCAAGCCGTTGCATCATGAACATGGGAATGGCAGGATCGATGTCGCCACAACGGGTTCCCATGACGGCGCCTGCAAGGGGGGTAAAGCCCATGGTGGTGTCAATGGAGAGGCCTTTTTTTATGGCGGCACAGGAAACACCATTTCCGATGTGCAGGGTGATAATGTTGCATTCAGCGGCGCTTTTTCCAAGAAGTGACGCAGCCCTTTTGGATACATAAAGGTGGCTGGTACCATGAAAACCATACCGGCGTACGGCAAAATCTTTATACCATTCATAAGGAAGGGGATAGAGATAGGCATGCTCCGGCATGCTCTGATGGAATGCTGTGTCAAAGATAGCCACATGGGGAATTTTTGGCATGGCTGCACGGCCTGCACGGATACCTACAAGGTTGGCGGGATTGTGCAGAGGGGCAAGGTGTGTGACGGCAGCAATGTGATTGATTACGTCATCGGTAATGAGAACGCTCTGCTTGAAGTGTTCGCCACCGTGAACGACCCGGTGGCCAACTGCAGATATTTCCTCCATGTTTTCAATGACTTTGCCTTCTCCGGTTGTCAGGGCATTGATAATCCATTGAATGGCTGTTTCGTGATTATCGATGGCATATTTAATTTTTTTCTTGAAGTCCTTTGCAGGAACTTTGTGATCAATAAAAGAATCTCCAATGCCAATGCGTTCAACAACACCATTGGCAATGACATCTTTATTGGTCCAGTCAAAAAGTTGATATTTAAGCGAGGAGCTTCCGCAGTTTAATGCAAGAATTTTCATGGGAACAATCTCTTTCTTCCGTTTTGGGTTAGCTGGCCTGAACAGCTGTGATGGCCGTTACGTTGACAATATCCATATATTTGCAACCCCTTGAGAGGTCGTTGACGGGTTTTGCCAGCCCCTGGATGATGGGGCCGATGGCTTCGGCTCCGCCGAGACGTTCAACGAGTTTGTAGCCAATGTTTCCGGACTGAATATCAGGGAAAATGAGTACGTTGGCTTCGCCTGGGATGGGGCTTTCCGGTGCTTTTTTGGCTCCTACGGATGCCAGAAGGGCCGCATCAGCCTGCAGCTCTCCGTCGGCTTTGAGGTCTGGCCGCTGGTTTTTCAGAATTTCAACAGCCTGGGTTACCTTATCCACATAGTCGTGCTTGGCACTTCCCTTGGTAGAAAAGGACAGCATGGCTACTTTGGGTTCGGTCTCAAGGAAAGCCTGGCAGGAGTCAGCGGATGCGCTGGCAATCTCGGCAAGCTTGGTGGCATCGGGGTCAATATTCACGGCACAGTCTGCAAAGATCAGGGTGCCGTCCACGCCGAAGTTTTTGTGGGGAGTTACCATTATGAAACAGCTGGAAACGGTTTTCATACCCGGCTTGGTACCGATTACCTGGATGGCCGCCCGGAGTACGTCTCCTGTCGTATTTTTCGCTCCTGCTACAGCACCATCCGCAAGGCTGAGCCGCACCATCATGGCAGCGAAAAAGAGTGGATCCTTCATGATTTCGTCGGCTTTTTCCAGTGTCATTCCCTTGGCTTTGCGCATTTCAAAAAATTCAGCCGCAAATTTGCCCCTGAGTTCGCTGGATGCAGGATCGATGAAACGGGAGCGCAGGGGATACCCTTTTGCTGCAAAGGCCTTTTCAAGGACCTTTTCGTCCCCGAGAATGACGAGTTCTTTTACAAGACCATTTTCCATGATGGCATGGGCGGCATCAATGGTGCGTTCATCGTCTCCTTCGGGAAGAACAATGGTCTTTTGTTTTTCCCTGGCAATGGTCCAGAATTTTTCCATCAGTGACATAATTCGTCTCCTTCGTGCTGAGTCTGGGAGCGGTGGAAACTCTGACGTTGGGCTGCTGTTCTTTGCCTGGCCAGCTTCGCCCCCCGCGCTGTGAGTTTTCTAAACAACTCATTGTAAGAATATGGCGTTGAGTTGACATTATTTTTGCGTATGTCCTTTTTCAGGAATACGTATAAACCGTTGGACCTGCTCCTTTTTACCTTCCGGGTTCTGAATCATCTGGAGTAAAAGCACCCAGGCTTTTATGTGAAACGGAAACCGATGATTTCTGTTTTTCTTGATGCCCTTACATAAAAAACTGTCATTTTATTGTCTGGCATTTTATATGTAGACATTATGTTGCAGTGCATCCAAAATCAAGGGCAAAAATATAAAAGGATTCACGGCAGAGCGCAACAGGAAAATTTTCTGAAGCGAATGTGGCCTGTCAGTATGAATCAATACAGGAATTCTCTCTTTCAAAAGATGACCGGTCCGTCAAGCCTTCTTTTACAGGATTTGATAATTTTTGAGATGCAGGACCGTTGGGAGTCCCTGTCAAAGATGCCAATAACGGTACGCGGAAGAGGGATGTTGTTTTTTGTGTGCGAAGTTTTTTGACAGGAGCCAGATTGCCCTTGCTGGCAATTTTCTCTTAAAATAATGATGGACGTTCTGCTGTGGACTCGGAGTGCATAAAAAATATTGCATATTAAGCGGGTCTGTTGTTCGTAACAAGCTTGGGTAAAACCATATTTCTATAACTAAAAGCTATCAGGATATGGTTTTTTTAAAGGAAAGTTTGTATGTTTGGTGTGGGTGTATCGAAGAAGTCTGATACAGTTTTCATTGACAGTAAAGGGGCTTTCGTTTAGGGTGTGGCCCTGTATCGTGTCAGGGAGAGACAGGCTGATGCCTGTACCGTCTGGTCGGCCATTGTTTTTGGCAGGCTAACACAGCATGATTGTCTGGTGTTTTACCCTTGTTTGAACAGGGGTATATACGTTGGGGGTTGTGCCAATCCGGATTCATACTCCCGTAGGAATCCTTATACAATGGTGAGTATTATGCAAGTTGACCGCTCATTCATCCGGGAAGTGGAAGAGCGGAGCGGCCAGCGGTTTGGAGCCTGTTTTCATTGCATGGCCTGTTCCGGTGGCTGTCCCGTATCCGATATAATGGATTATCTGCCCAATCAGATTGTCCGAATGATGCAGCTGGGTATGCGCAGGGAGGTTCTCGAGAGTCGTGCCATATGGGTCTGTGTGGGGTGCTACAGTTGTGTATCCCAGTGCCCCAACCGGGTACATATTCCTTATATGATGGATGCCCTCCGTGAACTGGCTCTGGAGGAAGGTGTGAAAATCGGTGAGCCGGATATCTGGACTTTTCACAGAGAATTTCTCAAACAGGTGGATAAGAGGGGGCGTGTATACGAGCTGGAGTTTATGGCACGTTATAAGCTTGCCACCCTAAGCCTTTTCAACGATATGGGGTCGGGTATGAAAATGCTTTTTAACGGCCGACTGGAACTTCTGCCCCATCGGGTGAAAAAGCTTCAGGAAATCCGGAAAATCAGGGAGGTGTGCTATGGAAAAAAATGAGAACGCTCCGGTGCCGGAAGGTTATGTCCCGCACCCGAGGGTTTATTATTATCCGGGTTGTTCCCTGATGTCCACGGCCAGGGACCTGGGAGAGTCCTTGTTCCAGATGGCACGACTGGTCGGCTCGTGGCTTGAAGAACTCAAAGACTGGAATTGCTGTGGAGCATCACCGGCCCACAGCGTGAACCAGAACTATGCGATTCTGCTGGCCGGACGGAATCTTGTGCTGGCTGAACGGCAGGGCATAAAAGATCTTTTTGTGATATGCCCCAGCTGCTTTGTCCGTTTGCGGACAGCGGCTAAAACTCTGATGGCAGACGAAGATAAGAATGCTCTGCTGGAAGAAGCTGTGGGTAAGAGGTATCAGGGCTCCGTACGCCTGCGGTTTTTTCTTGAAGTTGGCAGTGCCAGCCAGATGAATGTTTTTCGTCAGGCAGTGGTGAATCCTCTGAAGGGCTTAAAGGGGGTTCTGTATTTTGGCTGTCTTCTGACACGTCCGGAGTGGATTACGGGCTTTGATGTTTTGCCTTACGAGGATGAGCTGCGAAGCTTTGTGGAGTCTATGGGGGTTGAAACCCTGGACTGGGGGTATGGTAAACAGTGCTGTGGGGCTCATCTTGCTTTAACCAAGCCGGATCATGTTGACTCCCTGGTGGATCGTATCCGGGATCATGCCCGCAGGGTTGGGGCAAACTGCATGATTTCGTTTTGTCCCCTTTGTCAGGTCAATATGGAGTTGAGAGGAAAAAATTCCGAGCCTCTTCCCGTTTTTTATGTTTCAGAGCTGATTGGAATGGCCTGCCGCCTTCCACGGACGGAAAAGTGGATTCGTAAGCACCTTGTGGATCCAAGAAAGCTTCTTGCAGAGCACAACCTGTTGTAGCGGATGGTTTTGAGTTATCCCTTTGGGTTGCCTAAACAACCCGGCCCTTTTTGATTCCCTGCGGGTTCAGAAAGGGTTTTTTTGTTGGTTTTTTCTCCGTCCGGATAATGATAAGCCGCTGGTAGTGTTCGGATGGTTTTGTGAGCCCTTCGTGCGTTGGGGGGCTGTGATTTTTTTGTGAATGGTCCCCTGCCTCTGTGATGAGGTGTTCGTTGAGTTGTTTGCTGGATTTTGCTATAAAAATTAAGTCTGACAAATGCTGCATGTCCGGTTTTTTTATAGCGAAGGAGAGTTTTCATGACAAAAGGTGGCGGGGAAACGGTTCGGGAAGACGTCTTCCCTAAAATTGATTTTACAACCTTTATTCTTTCCCTGAATGCGTCGGCTCTGGTGCATCTGGGGGTGGTGGAGGATCCGGGCACGGGTCAGCGTTGCCGGAATCTTGCTCTTGCAAAGCAAACCATAGACATTCTTGGGGTCCTTGAGGAAAAAACCAAGGGGAATCTGAAGGAAGATGAGGAACGTCTGTTTCTGCACCTTCTGCAGGATCTGCGCTTGCGTTATGTTCGCAGTGAATAGCCTTTGTGTGCTGGCGGTATGGCTTGTGTCGTAAGACATTGGTGCGGAAACAAGGAGGAGGTCATATGTATCCTGATGGTAACAGCGTTGCGATGATTGCAGGGGGCGTGCGGAAGAAGATCTTTCCGAAATGGATGCTGGCGGTAATTTGTTTGTTTTTTATTACGGATGCCCATGCCTTACTGCGACCGGACAGTTTCTCCCTGCTTGCGGAAAAGGCGGGTGGGGCCGTTGTGAATATACGAACGGAAAAAATTACCCAGTCTCAGGATCGGGTTTTTCGTCATTTTTTTCAAAGTCCGTTTGCTGATCAGGACCCTTTTGAAGAATTTTTCCGTCGGTTTCACGGTGATGACGGGGCCCAGCGGGAGCATCGGAGACAAAGCCTCGGTTCAGGTTTTCTGATCAGTGAAGACGGCTATATTGTGACTAATAACCATGTGATTGAAGGTGCAGACAAGGTACAGGTTAAGCTTAAGGATGGTGAGGAATATGATGCGGAAATTATTGGCAGGGATCCTAAAACCGATCTTGCGCTGATTCGCATCCATGCTGAAAGGACCTTTCCTTTTATAAGCATGGGGGATTCTGATGCCCTCAAGGTCGGGGAATGGGTACTCGCCATTGGTAGCCCCTTTGGGCTGGAGCAGACGGTGACCGCAGGCATTGTTTCAGCAAAGGGAAGGGTGATCGGTCCTGGCCCCTTTGAAGATTTTATACAGACCGATGCTTCCATCAACCCTGGTAATTCGGGAGGTCCTCTTATCAATCTGGATGGAGACGTGGTGGGGATTAACACCGCGATTGTATCGTCCGGTCAGGGAATCGGATTTGCCATTCCGGCTAATCTTGCCAAGGGGATAGTTACTCAGCTCAAGGCCAGTGGTTCTGTCACCCGCGGGTGGCTCGGTGTCGAGATACAGCCTCTGGAGCCATCCATGGCAGCCTATCATGGATTAAAGAATGCAAGGGGGGTTTTTGTGGCGAGGGTCATGGAGGGGGACCCAGCCCATGCGGCGGGCATGCGGGGAGGGGATGTCATCACCCATATTAATGACAGAGAAGTCGAAGATACAAAGGATCTGATTGTCCGTGTTGCCGATGCTGCAGTGGGGGATATACTGAAAGTAACTGTGATGCGTTCCGGTAAAAAGAAAGACTTCCGGGTGACTGTGGCGCAGAGGAAGGACGATCAGGTTAGTCAGTCGGAACCTGTTCAGGGTGACGAACGGTTGCCGGATGGGCTGGGGCTTTCCCTCCAGGAGCTGGACGATACCCTGGCGGCGCGCATGGGGGTTGAGAGGGATGCCGGTCTGCTTGTCGCTGATGTGGCTGCGGACAGCCCGGCCCACAAAGCAGGGTTCCGGCGGGGGGATCTCATAAGGGAGATCAATCACCGCCGGATGGATTCCATCA
The DNA here is from genome assembly GCF_026155325.1 of Desulfobotulus pelophilus. Taxonomy (NCBI): domain Bacteria; kingdom Pseudomonadati; phylum Thermodesulfobacteriota; class Desulfobacteria; order Desulfobacterales; family Desulfobacteraceae; genus Desulfobotulus; species Desulfobotulus pelophilus. The sequence goes on from NZ_JAPFPW010000012.1 coordinate 115,182, forward strand.
AAAGCTATGAGTCCATGCTGAAACGCTCGAAAAAAGGGGAGTCCTTACAGTTTCTGGTGCAGAGAAGGGGGCAGTTTCTTGTCATTGTCATCGATCGCTAGGTCCCTGCCGGATGCTTTCTTTCCTCTTTATCTGAAAGCACCGGCAAAAGTGAATCTTTTCCTTCGTATTACGGGGAAAAGAGCAGACGGATATCATGAGCTGCAGTCCCTTATGTGTCCAATCAGTCTTTGTGATGAGATTTGCCTCTGTCGCAGCAGGGGCGGGGTCCGGCTTACGGTTCATGGCGGGGGGGGGCAGGTTCCTGAAACGCCCGATAATCTGGCCTCAAAAGCAGCCGTGGCTTTTTGTGCCGCAACGGGTTATGTTCCAGACCTTGATATTTACGTAAAAAAGAAGATTCCCGTGTCGGCAGGACTGGGTGGAGGCTCCAGCGATGCGGCAGCAGTTCTTTCAGCCCTGAACCGGGTGTGCGGTTATCCTCTCTCCGGACCGGATCTGGCTGCTCTTGCGCTGTCCCTTGGTGCGGACGTGCCTTTTTTTCTGATGGGTGGGGCTGCATGGGCCGAAGGAATCGGTGAGTGTCTTGAATCTTTACGGAATATACAACCCTATCCTCTGGTTCTGGTTAATCCCGGGGTGCCCCTTTCCACGCAGCAAGTCTATAAAAACCTCAAATGGGGATTGACAAAAGAGGGAATAAAAACTAAAAAACCTCATTTTGAGGAGGCCCTCATGGATCCTTTGCCATGGCTGTTCAATGATCTTGAACCTGTGGCCATTTCCATGTGCCCGGAGGTGGATACGGCCCGGTCGGCTCTGATAAGTGCCGGAGCTTCCAGAGTTTTGGTGTCCGGCAGCGGGCCAACGGTTTTTGGCGTTTTTTCTGAGGATCGGATGGCCATGGAGGCAGAGGCCTTTCTGGCAGGATGCTGTACGCGCTGGATTGTTATAGCAGCACATCTGATGCCCTGAGTGCTGAGAGCCTCTTTCTTTTTTCTAAATGGGGCGTCGTCAAGCGGTAAGACACAGGATTTTGATTCCTGCATTCGGAGGTTCGAATCCTCCCGCCCCAGCCATTTTTTTGTCTGCCGTACCCAAAGTTTTGCCGGAGATGTTTTGGCTTACGAGGTCAAAAGCAAAGGTCTTCTGCCGGAATGGGCAAAAAAATGATTTTTGTTTAACCTCTATGAACCGGATTACAGAGACAATGGAAGAACTTGTTTTATTTGCTGGGAACTCAAACCCGCTTTTGGCATCCCGTATTGCAGAGTATGTTGGGAAGCCTCTGGGCTGCGCCAAGGTAACCAATTTCAGTGATGGAGAAATCCAGATTGAAATCCAGGAGAATGTCCGGGGCCGGGACGTTTATGTCATTCAGTCTACCTGCAAGCCGGTAAATGACAATCTGGTTGAGCTTCTTCTGATGCTGGATGCGGTGAAGCGCTCTGCAGCCCGCCGTATTGCAGCCGTTATACCTTATTTCGGATACGCCCGTCAGGATAAAAAAGTGGCTCCGAGGGTACCCATCAGTGCCAAGCTGGCGGCCGACATGTTGATGGTTGCCGGGGCAAACCGCGTGATTACCATGGATTTACATGCCGGCCAGATTCAGGGTTTTTTTGACTGCCCGGTAGACAATCTGTATGCAGCTCCCGTGCTTCGGGATTACGCAAAACGGGTACTGGGTTCTACCCCTGAAGATATTTCGAATCTGGTCATTGTATCTCCTGATGCCGGTGGGGTTGAACGGGCAAGGGCTTTTGCCAAAAGGCTGAAAGCAGACTGGGCCATTGTGGATAAAAGGCGGGATATGCCCAATAAAGCCCAGGCAATGGCTGTTATTGGTGATGTTGCTGATAAAAATGTTATCATTCTGGATGATATGGTGGACACTGCCGGAACTCTGACCGAGGCGGCACGGGCTTTGGCAGAAAAGGGTGCGCGCTCTATTCATGCATTCTGTACACATCCGGTCCTTTCCGGGCCGGCAGTGGATCGCATTGACCGCTCTCCCATTCAGACACTGGTGGCGACGGATAGTATACCTTTGAGCAAAGAAGCGCTGGAATCGGACAAGATTCATATTCTTTCCATTGCAGATCTGGTGGGGGAAGCGATTATCCGCAGTCATCGTGGAGATTCGGTAACCTCGCTGTTTGTGTGATTGACGATTTTATGTGGGTGTAGACCTGAAGGAGAAAAAACCTTGGAATTTATGACTTTGAACGCGGAAAACCGCGAAGGAACGAAAAAAGGCGTATGCAGAAAACTGCGGGAAAAAGGAAAAATCCCTGCCGTTCTTTACGGGCGTCAAGTGGAAAGCCGTGATCTGGCAGTTTCTGTCAAAGAACTAGAAGACGCGATCAGAAACAGCAAGACCCGTGAGCTTTTCTTTGATATCCAGCTGGCCGACGGCAGCTGCAAAGCCATGATGAAGGATTTTCAGAAAGATCCCATCAATGGCAATTTTATTCATGCAGATTTTTATGCTGTGGAGCTGGACAGAAAAATTACTGCAAGGGTTAACCTGAGCGTTACGGGAATTCCCAAAGGCGTTGATATGGGTGGGACCCTGAAGGTTTTTGAAAGAATGGTCACTGTGAAGTGCCTGCCTGATGCAACGCCCGAAAATATTGTTGTGGATGTTAGAGACATAGGGCTTGGCAAAACATTTTATCTGAAAAATATTGCGGTTCCGGAAGGCGTTGAGCTGATTGTGGATGGGAATGCTCCCTTGGCTACGGTTGCTGTTCCGAGGGGAGCTGCTGTTGCTGCCGGGGGCAATGAGTAGTAAGGTTTCGGTTGTATGATACGATAGAGGGGGTTCCCCTATGGATATGCAAAAGCCGGTAATGGTGGCTGGATTGGGGAATCCCGGTCGCCGTTATGCTGAATCCCGTCATAATGCTGGGTTTCAGGTGGTAACGTCTTTAGGGGCCTCGCTGGCTGTCCCGCTGGATAAAAATAAATTCGATGCTGAGTTCGGACGGGGGCGGATCGGGGGATGTGACATCTTTCTGGTCAGGCCCCAGTCCTTCATGAACCGGAGCGGTATGCCGGTTCAGAAGCTTGCCCGTTTTTTTGACATTGAATTTTCCAACGTTGTTGTAGTATATGACGACATCGATCTTCCCCTTGGCCGGATACGCATCCGCGAAAAAGGTGGACATGGTGGGCACAACGGAATCAGATCTCTGATGGAACAGCTGGGAACCCCGGAGTTTGTCAGGGTGCGTGTGGGTGTCGGACGACCGGAAGGGGAGCAGGACGTTGCCGACTACGTACTCAGCGGGTTTTCCAGCAAAGAAAAAGAAATCTGGTTGCGAGTGGTTGAAAAGGCGAGAGATGCCATCTGTTGCATTCTGCAGGAAGGCGTCTCTGCCGCAATGCAGAAGTATCATTTGTAGTTTTTTTGTTTAACCTTACTTCTTTGATGGAGGAAAGCATGGAATTTGTAATGGGGAACATCCCGCTGGTGTGCGCACTGGTCGGGGGGCTCGGCATTCTGTTTGCATTGATCCTTGCAGGGCTTGTTAAAGCAGCCCCTGCTGGCGATGAAAAAATGGCTGCCATTGCCCAGGCTATTCAGGAAGGCTCCATTGCCTATCTGAATCGCCAGATGAAAAGTATTGCTGTAGTGGGTTCTGTAATCGCAGTGGTAATTTTTGTTGCTCTGGGTGCCATGAGTGCCCTGGGCTTCATCATTGGTGCCGTGGCTTCCTATGTGGCTGGCTATATCGGAATGCGTGTTTCTGTTATTGCCAACGTACGTACCGCTGAAGCTTCCAAAAATGGTCTTAACGCCGGTTTGTCCATGGCTTTCCGTGGCGGCACAGTAACCGGTATGATGGTTGCCGGTCTGGGTCTTGCTGCTACGGCTGGTCTGTATGCCGCTACCGCCAACATTCCTGCCCTGGTTGCCCTGGGCTTCGGTGGTTCCCTCATCTCCATCTTTGCCCGTCTGGGTGGTGGTATCTTCACCAAGGGTGCTGACGTTGGTGCGGACCTTGTGGGTAAGGTTGAATCCAATATTCCCGAGGATGATCCTCGCAACCCCGCAACCATTGCTGACAACGTAGGTGACAACGTAGGTGACTGTGCCGGTATGGCAGCCGACCTCTTTGAAACCTATGCCGTTACCCTTGTTGCCGCTATGTTCCTTGGCGATATTCTGTTCAATGGTAATGAAGCCATTATCATGCTGCCCCTGATCCTGGGAGCCATTTCCATTGTTGCTTCCATTATCGCCAGCTTCTTTGTCCGTCTGGGTTCCAAGAGCGAGTACATTATGGGCGCTCTGTACAAAGGCATGTTCGGTTCTGCCATTATTGCAGCCATCGCCTTCTACTATGCCATTATGCACTTCATGGGTGATGTGGAAGGTGTTTCCGCCATCAGCCTGTACTATTCTGCCCTGATCGGTCTTGCGCTGACCGTGCTCATCGTTATTATTACCGAGTACTATACCGGTATTTTCAAGCCTGTAAAAGACATTGCCCTGGCTTCAACTACTGGTCATGGCACCAACATCATTGCAGGTCTTGCTGTTTCCATGCAGTCCACGGCTGCTCCTGTTCTTACCATCTGCCTTGGTATCTTCATGGCTCACAGCTTTGCCGGTCTTTTTGGCATCGCCATTGCTGCTGTTTCCATGCTGTCCATGACCGGTATGGTTATTGCCATTGACGCCTACGGCCCCATCACCGACAACGCCGGTGGTATTGCCGAAATGGCTGGGATGGATGATTCCGTTCGTGCCGTTACCGATCCTCTGGATGCCGTTGGTAACACTACCAAGGCAGTTACCAAGGGTTATGCCATTGGTTCCGCCGGTCTTGCTGCTCTGGTTCTCTTTGCCTGCTATGTTCAGGAATTTGCCGTGCATGGTGGTGCCGATGCTGCTCAGCTTCGTTTCGACCTTTCCGATGTGAATGTTATCATTGGTCTCTTCATCGGTGGTCTGCTGCCCTACCTCTTCGCCTCCATTGCCATGAGTGCTGTAGGTCGTGCCGGTGGTGCTGTTGTTGAAGAAGTACGCCGTCAGTTCCGTGAAATTCCCGGCATCATGGAAGGTACCGCCAAGCCAGATTATGCGGCCTGCGTGGATATTGTTACCAAGTTTGCCCTCAAGGAAATGATTGTTCCTGCACTTCTGCCCGTAATTGCCCCCATTGTTGTGGGCCTTCTGCTGGGCAAAATTGCTCTGGGCGGTATGCTCATCGGGTCCATCGTTACCGGTCTTTTCGTGGCCATCTCCATGACCACCGGTGGTGCAGCTTGGGACAACGCTAAAAAATACATCGAAGACAATCACTATGGTGGTAAAGGTTCCGATGCCCACAAGGCAGCTGTAACCGGCGACACCGTAGGTGACCCCTACAAAGATACGGCTGGTCCCGCTGTTAATCCCATGATCAAGATCCTCAACGTTGTGGCTCTGCTCATGGTGCCTTTCCTGATGTAAGAACGAAACTGCCTCTCCTGCGGGAGGGGTTATCAGGAAGATGATCTGTGTGAAAAGGGGTGGATCCGAAAGGGTCTGCCCCTTTTGATTGAAAAGGTGCCTTGTACGGGGATTTGGGCTTTGGTAAGAAATGATTTATTTAAAATGGTTGAACCCATTGTCAACTTTGTGATATAAAAAACTTTTAAAGCATGAACCCCTAACAACGGTGGTGAGAGAATGGCAGAAAAGGCAATGACACTGGAGGAAGGCACGCGGCAGTTTCATGTCGGTGACCTTGCGGTCTACCCCGCCCATGGCGTGGGTCGTATTGAAGCCATAGAGTCCCGTGAGATTAATGGGAAGAAACAGGATTTTTACATTATGAAAATCCTGGAAAACGGCATGGTCATCATGATTCCCACAGAGAATGTGGATAATGTGGGTTTGAGGGATGTGATCGGCAAACAGGATATCCCTAAAGTCTATGCTGTTATGACCAACAGAGAGGACGGGCTGCAGGACAACCAGACATGGAACCGGCGTTACAGGGAGTACATGGAAAAAATCAAAAGCGGCAGTCTTTACGATGTGGCGGCGGTCTTTCGGGATCTTTTTGTTCTGAAACTGACTAAGGACCTTTCGTTCGGTGAGCGTAAACTTCTGGATACGGCTCAGGGGCTTCTGCTTAAAGAACTGAGCCTTGCCAAAGAAATGGATGAAAAAAGTATGCTGACGGAAATCGAAAACCTGTTCTCCGCGTGATCGGTTTCCATAGATCCATGAATAATGAACACCCAGGCGCTTTCTGTTGTGTGGTATCCCATACCGATGATGGAAAGCGCCTGGATGTTTTTCTGGCTGCTGCACTCAGCCCCATGAGCCGGTCTCTGGTGGCTCAGCTGATCAGAGAGAACGATTTTTGGGTGGAGGGTGAAAAGGCAAAGCCATCTCTGAAGCTCAAGGCTGGGCAACGGGTTTCCGGAAAAATTCCTGATCTGCGGCCTTCTCCTCTTAAACCCCAGAATCTTTTTCTGGATATTCTTTATGAGGATAGTGATTTTCTTGTGCTGAACAAGGCACCGGGAATGGTCGTGCACCCGGCACCCGGGCATTCGGATGGAACATTGGTCAATGCTCTGCTGTATCATTGCCCGGACCTTGGAGGGATTGGTGGTGTGGCCCGCCCCGGCATTGTGCATCGTCTTGACAAGGATACATCCGGAGTGATGGTGGCTGCAAAGAACCAGCTGTCCCATGACAGGCTGGTTTCCATGTTCCATGACCGGAAAACGAATAAGCTGTATGATGTACTGGTCTGGGGTGAAATGAAAGAAGATTCCGGCCGAATGGAGGCTGCCATAGGTCGGCATCCCATAGACAGAAAGCGTATGGCCGCTAACGTTGCCGGTGGACGGGATGCTCTTTCGTTCTGGACGGTTTCCGCTCGTTATCAGGGGCTCACAAGGCTACGTGTGGATATCCGGTCTGGGCGAACCCATCAGATCCGTGTCCACTGTTCCCATGAAGGTCATCCTGTTGTGGGTGATAGTCTGTACGGGTACCGAAAGCCGGCTGAAAGGGTGAAGGACCCTAACCTTAAGGCGCGTTTACAGCAGGTAGGCCGCCAGATGCTTCATGCCCGTTTTTTGTCATTTTACCACCCTGTGACTGAAGAGCCGATGGTGTTTGAAGCTCCTCTACCTGCAGATATGGCCGATCTTTTGAGGGATATTGACCCATGGCGTCTGAAAGAGAGAAAGCCTGATGGAAGTGTTCTTTGATCAGGTGGCCGCAATTTATGAAGGGCTTGCCCAAAATATGGATCCTTTTATGCAGGCAGCGCTTTGCAGGCCCGGATGCTCCCTGTGCTGCTCCGGCCCGGGCCGTATTGATATCAGCACCCTTGAAGGTTTGAAGATCCTGCAGCATATCAACTCTCTGCCGTCAGGTATCAGGCAGAAAATGTGGAAATCCGTTGCAAGAGATTGCAGAAACAGGGAGCAGGAAAAAAAGACATGCTGTCCCTTTCTCCGTAAAAATCATACCTGCGCTATTTATGAAATCAGACCACTGGTCTGCCGAAGGCTGTATTCCCTAGAGCCCTGCAAAAGCAGGGGGGCTGTTTTGCATAAAGAAGCTGTGGCCTTGGGTGCTGAAGCCAGAGATGCTCTTCAACGTTTGGATATCAACGGGTACTCGGGGCATATTTCATACATTCTCCACCTGCTTGAAGAGCCGGGTTTTCGGTCTTTCTATGCGGCAGGGGGTTTTGATCCTTCCCTTGTGATGGTTTATGGCAGAAAACATAAACTCGTGATACATCGGTCTCTTCATGGAAAAAAATAATCAGCACTTTCCACTTGTGGATACCCACTGCCACCTTCAAGATGTTCGCATGGCTTCAGAATTGACGCTTTTGCTGGCGGAAGCCCGTTCCGCAGGGATTGGTGGATTTGTGTGTTGTGGATCCGGAGAAGAAGACTGGGGTCGAGTGAGGGAACTTGCTGCCGTTCACCATGATGTGGTCGCTTTTTTGGGCGTACACCCCTTTTATGTACAGGAGCAGGGGGCTGGCTGGCTGGATCTTCTGGGTAATTATCTGACTTTTCATCCTGAGTTCGGAGTGGGAGAAATCGGTCTGGATGGTTTGGTCAGCTGCGGAAATATGGACGAGCAGGAAATGGTATTTACGAAGCAGTTGCGTCTGGCACGGGATCTGAGGCGCCCTGTTTCACTTCATTGCCGTAAAGCCTGGGACCGTATGCTCCCGATTTTGAAAAAAGAAGGCGGCCTTCTCCATGGAGGAGCCTTTCATGCCTGGTCAGGATCGCCGGAGTTGATTCGGGAGGTGGAGAAACTGGGTGCCCATGTGGGGTTTGGTGCTTCCATTACCCGGTCGGCGAACTCAAAAGTTCGCCGCAGCCTTCTGGCTGTTTCACCGGAACGCCTGCTTATTGAGACAGATGCTCCGGATATCCCTCCTGTTTTTGTTAAGGAGGGTATCAATCGTCCTGCGTATCTCCGGCATACATTTTCGGCCATTGCAGAGATATTGGGAGTTGGGGAACAGCCCCTTCAAAAGCAGTTATACAGGAACAGTCTGTCCTTTCTTTCTCCTCTATGCAGAGTTGGGCTTACGTCATGAATTCAGGATTTTCACGCGTCATACAGTTGATGGGTCAGGAGGCTTTTACACGCCTGCAGAAGTCCAGGGTAACGGTCTGCGGATTGGGTGCTGTGGGGTCATTTGCCATAGAGGCACTGGCCCGGAGTGGTGTCGGATCTCTTCGGCTTGTGGATTTTGATAGTGTGGAGCCTTCCAACCTGAACCGTCAGCTGCTAGCTCTTCAATCAACGGTGGGTTGTGCCAAAACGGCTGCTGCCGAGGCACGTATCAGAGATATTGCCCCAGAATGCAGGGTGGAAATACTGGATCTCTTTATCGATGAAGCGAGCCTGCCTACAGTTCTGGATAATGAACCGGATGTGGTTCTGGACGCCATAGATGGTTTGAACTCGAAGGTTCTTCTGATTCGGGAGGCACTGCAGCGGAATCTCGCCATCATCAGCAGTATGGGTGCCGCTACCCGCTATGATGCCGGAGCAATTCGCGTAGGTGATATTTCTGAAACCCACCATTGTCCCCTCGCAAGACAGGTTCGGCGACGTCTGCACCGTTTTGGAATAGAGCAGGGTCTTACCTGCGTTTTTTCACCCGAACCGCCCACAAAGGCCAGGTATCCTGAAGCGGTTGACAGGGGGAAACAGACGAGAGGGCGTATCCGTCAGCCCATGGGGTCCCTTGCCCATGTGACCGGAAGTTTCGGGCTTCGCATGGCTGGTGCTGCCCTTGATAAACTGCTCGGAAGAATATGAAAGGAGGTCCGGCTATGGTTCAGTGGATATATATGACCGCGGGGGACAAATCAGAGGCTGAAATGCTGGCAAAAGTACTGGTCGAAGAAGGTCTGGCCGCCTGTGTGAATATTTTTTCCGGGGCTCGTTCCTTCTATATGTGGGAAGGAAGGTTCGAAGAGGGTGAAGAGTATGTGATGATAGCGAAAACCACCCGCGCTGTTTTTCCAAGACTTCGGGACAGGGTTGTTGACCTTCATTCCTATGAGTGTCCCTGTATCCTTGCCCTGAATGTAACGGACGGCCACCAGCCCTTTATGGAATGGATTTCCGGTGAGGTCGCCTGACTTATTTGTTTTTGGCCACCTTCTTTTGTTTGTGATAGAAAAAAAATATTTGACCACCGCTAAGTCAGGGGCTATTTTGGTGACTAAGGGGAAAAAAGACCCCTTTTTTATCTTGCATGCACGTACTGTGTTGTAATGACGCAGAGAAAGGATTTTTCATGTTTACAGTAACGCCCGAAGCGCAAAAAGAAGTGTCGGTATTTTTTGAGGGAAAAGAGGTGCAGCCTATCCGTATCTTTATCCATGGCGGTGGTTGCGGCGGTCCCATGGTGGCCATGGCATTGGATGAGGAAAAAGATAATGATGTTCGGTTTGACATTGGGGGTATTCCCTATGTTGTTGAAAAGGATTTGTTTGAGGCTGGAAAACCCTTTGAGGTTGCATTTAACGGCATGGGTTTTGCCGTGAACTCCAGCCTTCAGCTGGAGGCTGGGGGGGGGGGATGCTCCGGGTGCAGCTCTTCCGGTTCCTGCGGCTGCTGATTAGCCCATAAGTCTGTCTTCTCATGCGGATCTGATAGAAAAAGTCACATATTTCAAGTGTTGTGAAAGTTTGAAGAAGGACATCTGCTGACCGAAAGTCGGCAGATGTCTTTTTGGTTTTGTAGTGCTTTGGCTACGGCAATATCCGCTTCAAGAAGGTCAAACGTTTCAAGTTCACAGGGCATTACCCATTGTGTGGCATCATGGACGTGAAGATGGAAGGTGGGGCTGAAGCTGTGTACGATAAATACGAAGAGATTGACGGTGGCACTGGGGTATGACCACTGGGAGTTCATGAAAAAACTGGTCTGGTGAATGGTGACTCCCAGTTCTTCTTGAATCTCTCGGTGAAGGCAGGCCATAGGGCTCTCCCCATTGCGGATTTTACCGCCCGGGAATTCCCACTGTCCCCCATGATTCTGACCAGGAGCTCTGCGGGCAATGAGTACTTTGTCTCTGCAGGTGAAGACTGCTGCGGCAACGTCCATATGCTTAGTCAGGGTAGCCTCCCTCACAGCCTGTACGAGGCCGGTAAGGCCCGGGAGAAATGTCATAGCGCTTCATGATTTGTTGCAGGGCCTGCCGTTCAAGCCCGCAGGCCCGTGCAGCAAGGCTGATATTTCCTTTGCTGCGCTTTAGCAGTCGGCCAATGTAAATTTGATTGAAACCTTTCAGGGCTTCTTCTTTCGCATCCTTGTAATTGGCTTGATGCAGGGCGGCGGAGCAGGGGCCAACGGGCCTGGGCCCGGAAAGTTGAACATCCTCCGTTCCGATTTTTTGAGTACTGGAAAAAAGGATACCGTGAATAATCGTATTTTCAAGCTCGCGAATATTGCCTTCCCACGGGTGTGCCATGAGGCGCTTCATCAGTTCCGGTGCGATACTCTTGCCAGGTTTTTTTAGCTTATGGCATTGTTTTTCCAGAAGATAGTGGGCAAGAGGGGGAATGTCTTCCGGCCTCTTCCTAAGGGGGGGCAGGTGCAGATGGCCTGCTCTGATTTTTTCATAAAGAGATGAGCGGAAGAGCTTGGTTTCAGTTTTGCTGGATAAATCCTGATTGGTGGACATCAGAATTCGGGGAGTGTCCGGAGGGCCAGCTGTCATTAAGTATTCCAAGTGTTCTTGTACCGCAGGACCGATATTAGCGATTTCATCGAGAAAAAGGGTGCCACCTTTTGCTTTTTCAAAAGAGGTTTCAGTTTTTTTTGTTGCTGAGGATGGACAGAGATCTTCCAGAAGAGAATCTTCAGACATGCTGGGGCAGTGTAGCCGCCGGAATGGGCCGGCAGAGCGTTCGCTCAGGCTGTGAAGTGCGCGGGCTGCGAGTTCCTTGCCCGTTCCGGATTCACCCGTAATCAGTATGCTTCCTTTTCCCTCTGCAAGCGAGGTAAGGGTGTCCATAAGCTCTTTCATCGATGTAGAATGTCCTGCAATATTGGAAAAGATTGTATGGCAGCGGCAGTGCTGCTCCAGTTTGTTCTTTTCGCTTATCAGCAAACAGCGCTCCAGTGCCCTTCGAAGGCAGGATTGCAGACTGGCAGGAGATGGCGGCCATCCGATAATTTCATGAATAAGGGGTTCATTGGGCAGCAGGCCCTGCAGAACAGAGGCTTCCGGCCTTATGAGGATGACCGTGGGGGCAGGGCGGAGAGCTGCGATTTCCTGAAGAATATCACCTGAAGGAGGCCCGGTATTGCGATCATCGATGATGATGAGATCATAACCCTGAGCCAGAAGGCACTCTCTGGCTGCCTTCGATCCTGTTGTGACATCAGGAGAACAGATAGGGTTACCGTCCATGGCTTCCTGCAATGTTGCATGGATTTCCGGATCCCTGCTGATGATAAGAATGGTTATAGAGGTCACGGTCACGGTATCTTTGTTGTAAGTTATTCCCGCATTGCGGGATAAAATGAAAATTTTCCTATGACTCTACCATACATATAAAGAACAACAAACAAACGATAATTCTGCCATGAGCCAGAAAGTCAGGAGCAGGGTGATGGCGTGGAGGCGGAGTCTACGGGATCGAAACGGAATATGGGACATCCCTGGCAGGAATCCAGGCCGGGCCATGGGTGATCCCCCCTTCCCACAAGGGATGTACCGCCGTTGGCAGCTTCTCTTCTGCGGGACTGTTCAACAGTCGGAAGGAAGTCAGGACCGGGAAGCACAAGATTCATGTAGCCCATTTCTGTTTTACCCGAAGCTTTGGATCCGGCACACATGGTGTTCATATTAGCCGTGCGGTTCAGGTAGCTCCATACGCAGCCACCGCATACGGCGGAATTAGGCGTGTGGCGAAAATCCAGATGGGTTTTACCTGTAGCAGCCATATAATCATTGAGTATGTGATAGCCTTGAAATGGAAGCACCATCAAGTAGACAAGATCTGGGGTTTGCTTAAGGGTGTCAAAGGTGTCCACGGGAGCCACAAATACTCCCTGATATTGATCCGTGGGGAGTTGGGCCTTGTCTTTTGCGGCCTGCAGAGAAAGTTCCGGGTCTATGAGATATTTAATGTGTGCTTTTTTATCAGTAGCGTCTTCTATGTTGCGGAATCCGAAAACCAGCTGCGCATTTTTGCACAGAACGCGTTTCATGGGCATGAAAAGGGAATAGCGAGCCTGACGGGCAGCCGTGATGTACTGACAGAAGGTGAGTTTGTTGCGGGTCGTATGGCTGACAGGTAAATTATCAGGATTACATGAGTTCGGAACAAAAATAAGACCGGCGGGATCAAAGTCCAGTCTGTAAGAAAAAATAAGATAGTGCAGTGCTTCTTTGTAAGTCATGGGAGCTCCTTGCATGGATGTCTGGCCGTGGATAAGCAGAATACCTGCCTTTTCGTGTACTAAAACGGGCTTGGAAGCAGATGTCAAGGTGGAAACAGGATAAAAATGGGAAAAAGATGGGGAGAGTGCCTGGAAAAGCAGGCGGGAGGAAATGAGTTGCGGCAGCAAGGACTGGAAATCCAGTGGTAAATAATCTAATTATATCAAGTTTTTTATTGTCGGGTCATGGGCTGGCTGACGTGATTGGATGTGCCTTTCAGGATGTTTGTCAAGTTTTCCTTTACAGAAATCTTTGTTTTGAGTAATAAAAACCGTGTAGAAAACCTTGACAGGAGACGGGTGTTCTTGCAATAGCTTAAGCGTCAGTATGTTTGCGATGAACATGAGATGATTCCTGCTATGTTTTGGCACACTGTGCTTCAGTCTCTCCCCTGTTCTGTTTATAAGATGGTTTTGGGGGGTGTTCCCCGGGATATCAAGATTCAGGAGTTTTTGATGCTGATTGAAGAGCAATCGCTTATTGAATTTATGTATATCATGCTCTTTCTTGGGGTAGGATTCATGGCCGCTTTTGCGCCTTTTATTGTTGCATGGCTGCTGGGTCCCAAACGAAAAGAAACCCCGAGTCATGGCAGCAACTATGAGTGTGGCATGGAGCCCTACGGGCAAGCATGGGATTTTCGCTACGGTGTGGCCTACTATCTGTATGCCCTCATTTTTCTGGCCTTTGATGTGGATATTCTTTTCCTGTTTCCCGTAGCGACTGCTTTCCATGAAGCCTCGCCTCTGCGGGCTGTTGTTGAGTTTATAATATTTGTGGGAATTCTGTCCCTTGCCATCGTTTATGCCTGGGTCAAAGGAGTCTTCAATTGGCAGAGAAGGAACAATTTATAAGTCTTGACGCCCACGTGGCGGAACTGGCAGGTCGGCTGCAAGGCGATGCAGGAGCGGTTATGACAGCTCCCGGTCCTCTTATGCGCCTTGAGCTTGCCGATCATATCGTGCGTCTTTGTCAGGCCAACTCTCTCTGGCCCATGACCTTTGGTCTTGCCTGCTGCGCCATTGAAATGATGGCTGTGGGTATGGCCCGTTTTGATATTTCCCGCTACGGAGCAGAGGTCTTCCGGCCTTCTCCGAGGCAAAGTGATCTTATGATCGTTGCCGGAACGGTGAATAAAAAAATGGCGGAAGCCGTGGTTACCCTTTATGAGCAGATGGCATATCCGAAGTGGGTAATTGCCATGGGAAACTGTGCCATATCCGGAGGTCCTTTTGCCGTTGAAGGGAATTATACAGTTGTGGAAGGGGTAGACAAGCTCATTCCGGTGGATGTGTATGTGCCGGGTTGCCCCCCACGGCCTGAAGGCCTCATTGAAGGAATTCTGAAACTTCAGGAAAAAATTTCAGGAAGCCGCCATCCTTTCCCCCAGAACCGCCATCCGAAAAAGGGGAAAATATCATGACCTTTCAGGAGCTGACGGATCAGCTTACGCCTTTGTCCTCTGGCCTTGCTGCATCAGACTATGAAGCAAGCGGTGTTCATGGTGATATTCTTCTTGAGAAAGGGGAGCTGCGTAGCGTTATTGAGCTGCTTCTTAGACAGGAATTCTATCTGGTTTTTGTCACGGCTGTTTCATTGCAGCCGACCGCCTGCCTTGTTTATCAGTTTGCCCGTCATGATGCTCTTCTCCGGATTAATCTTCGGTTGTTTGCCCAAGAAAATGAAGCTCCCACCATTGCGGATATCTACCATGCTGCCATGTGGTATGAGCGCGAAATACATGATTTTTTCGGGGTTGTTTTTACGGGAAACGAGGACATGCGTCCTTTGATTCTTTCAGAGATGGATGCGGGTTTTCATCCGCTAGTCAAAGCAGGAAGTGCCTGTCTGTCAGCTGAGAAGCTGGGCTTTTTGCCCCTTGCGGATGAACCGGAATTCGGGGACGAGCAGCCCCGGGGGAGCCATGAGGACGCATGAAAACCGAAACCTTCAAAGATGAGAGCCGACATCGTTTTTTACTGAACATGGGTCCTCAGCACCCCGCTACCCATGGGGTTCTTCGGCTGGTTCTGGAAATGGATGGGGAGTATGTGGTTCATCTGGATCCTGTTCTTGGATACGGCCACAGAATGCAGGAAAAGCTTGGGGAATCAAGGCCTTGGCCATCGTTTCTTCCCAATACAGCCCGCATGGATTATCTCGCAGCTCTGCCCTATAACCATGGCTATGTGTGTCTTGTGGAAAAACTGGCGGGCATTGAAGTTCCACGTAGAGCTGAGTGCATACGGGTGGCTACTTCAGAATTAAACCGTATCGCAAGTCATCTCCTGTGGCTTGGGGCTTACCTGCTGGATCTTGGTGCATTCACACCGATTCTCTACGGCTTTGATGACAGAGAGCAGATTCTGGATATTCTGGAAGATATTACGGGAAGTCGTCTGACATATTCCTA